>NZ_CP151951.1:4752500-5052500 GCF_038592985.1 Paenibacillus sp. FSL R10-2782
CCGTACTCACTCGTTGTTCAGTTTTCAAAGATCAAACTTACATTTCGTCTTGCTCTGCTTCATCACCGCGTTTCAGTGGCGACCTTTATAATATATCATTACTTTTTGAGATTTGCAAGAGTTTTTTTAAAATTCTTTTTTCGAGCAAATTCCTCAAAAAGGAACGAAAATTAATTTACCATGAATCCTAAATAGAGTCAACACTTATTTTGATATCAGAAAGTCTAAACTTCTTGAGGGTTAACTTCCTGATATCTTTGATTTTATAATTAGCTCTTATATTTTTATTGTTTGGTTTGGGGGACTCGGCCTCTACGGGCATATTTGGATAGTTCCTTGGCGGGTGCAAAGCGGGCATACATGCGGAAAACTGTTTTATACCGAAGCGCTATCGCATAACGAATATCTTGATCCAACCGGGTATCGCTCATATCAAGCAGCATTTCGTCAAGTTCCTTACGAAGAACATAATCCAGTTCCTTGCATTCTTTTTCGTTAAACAGCATTCCAAGCATATGACCATACTCCCTTATCAGCTTATTATATAGTGCTTATATTCGTTCAACTATTGTTCCAGTCTTTACATGTTTTTAAACTCAACTACTAAGGTTTCAAACTTATTCGGATTTAATCATGTTTTCTCTTCGGGCTCTCCCCTTTGTTATGTTCAATTTTCAGGAAAAATATAAATAACGGACCATAATATTTTAATGTGACAATAAACGATACGTTATTCCACTCTCAATTGCAGCAGCAATAAGTAGCAGGACAACGGACCATATTGACACCCTCAACGTCTGTTTCATAAACAACTCCCATGTTAGAGCAAGCCCTTTTCGTTTCCCCCCTATGCCTGCACCGATCGAGGACATCACCTGCCCTCCAAACTTCAAACCGAAAGCACAGGCGATAATTAAAACAGGTAATTCAATTACACCATGCGGAAGCAGTCCTTTTACAATAACCTCATACAAGCTTCTGCCCGTATCCGCCTGTAAGTGCACGACAAACCCCAAAACCATCCCATTCATAATCAAAAATACAATCGGTACGATTCCAAATAAGGCCCCGATAAATATAACCAGCACACACTTGATCGCATTATTGAAAAAGATGAACACAAAAAAGCTCCATTGAGGATGTTCAGACTGTTGTAAACGCTGAGCCACTTCCCCCAACCCTGACAATTGTTGAGCCAATATAGATTGAATAGCGCCTGTACTTAACCAGCCCACCACAATACTTATGCAAAACAGAAATGCGGAAACTAAAATCAACCGTCTTGTCGTGTGTAAATCGTGAAGAAATGCTTTTATTCCCATCAGATCAATACCTCCTGTTAGTCCAATGGCATAATTGACAACCCCAGGCATAGCTTTAAGTAAACAAGCACTTCTATGATGAAAGGGGCGTTATTAACCATGAATTCTTTTTTTTATGTACTGAACGGCAAAAAAATTAAACGGTTCTTTATCGTAGCGGCGGCGGCCATTTTCGCTATTGGGGTTATTTATGTTGAAACCGATAATGTTACCGTTTTTTCCGAGGAAGCACCAGCGGCCATTTATAGTGTACCCACAGACAAAAAGCTGATAGCTCTTACCTTTGACATTAGTTGGGGAGATAAGCGTACTGAGCCCATCTTAAAGGTTCTTGAAGACAAAAAAGTAACCAAGTCTACCTTCTTTCTTTCTTCCCCGTGGAGCAAAACACATCCGGAGCTTGTGAATCAGATTAAAGATCGCGGATTTGAGATCGGCAGCCATGGACATAAACATGAAAATTACAGCAGTCTAAGCGATGAGGAGATTCGTAAGCAGATTTCAACAGCCCACACCACTTTAACTGAGCTGACCGGGCAAACGCCGAAGTTGATCCGTATGCCTAATGGTGATTTCGACAAAAGGGTTCTTCAGGTCGCAAGCACTTTAGGCTATAAAACAATCCAGTGGGACACGGACTCTTTAGATTGGAAAAACCCAGGTACTCAGGTCATTATTGACCGTGTTGTGAAGAAAGCACATCCCGGCGACATAGTTCTTCTGCATGCCAGTGATTCCTGTAAGCAAACTCATGAAGCGCTGCCCGTTATTATCGACAAATTGCGTGCGCAAGGTTATGAATTTGTAACTGTATCCGAACTGCTTCAACAGGGCACAGTAAAAGGCAAAGAGGTTCGTGATCAGGCTTTGGGGCTTTAAGGAGTTATTTTACAACGTTCTCAACAAAAAACCAAAAGTCAGGCGACATATTTCACCCTATCCATTCGCATACTATCCACATTCATGATGAAGGAGGAATACGACCATGAATTGGACTCGTTTGCGATTAGTCAGCATGATATGCGTACTGGGCGTTGCGCTGACCGGCTGTGGTTCGGACCAGAGCTCCGCGCCTCCCCAGAACAGCTATAAAGAAATGAAAACGATGGTTGTCGATATTTTAAAAAGCGATGACGGGAAAAAAGCAGTGGAGGAGGCTTTGACGGGAGAAAGCAGCTCTTCCAAAGAAGGGCAATCCGGTCAAGATAGCGAAAGCGGTGGATCTGGGGGAGGTTCCGGTGGCGGCAGTATGGGGATGAAAATGATTATGCCTACACAGTCAGCAGAACAGATGAAAATCGCAGTCAAGGATACCTTGGTTTCTCCAGAATACAAAAAGGAAATCGAAAAAATTATGACTGATCCGCGCTTTGCCGGTGAATTTGCCAAGGCCATCAACAGCCAAAGTAAGCAACTTCATATGCAACTTATTAAAGACCCTTCTTATCAAAAATCTATTGAGGCGATGCTCAAATCGCCAGAACTAACCAAAATGTATATGGATTTAACTAAAACCCCTGAATACCGCAAACAATCTATGACGGTTATGCACGATGCGATGCAGAATCCTATTTTCCGACTTGAGGTCATGAATTTACTCAAAACTGTCGTACAAGAAGAGCTTCAACCCAAGGTTGAGAAAAAAAGTGGTGGTCAAAATGGATCAAGTGGTGAAAAACAAGGTGGCGGTAGTGGAGATAGCAGCGGCGGACAAGGGAGTCAATAATAAAAAGGCTGGTTCAGCAACCAGCCTTTTTTCTTATTCAGATTCGGTGTGCAACGTCGTAATTTGGGAGGCGATATCGTTGTAGATCGCTCCTGTTGCCGATTCGGTTTTATATACAGATGGTGAGAAATCCGCCTCTGACGGATGATTATCTGGAATACCTAGCGGAATTTGCGCCAGCAGCTTTGTATGAAGGGTGTCCGCCAGCATAGCCCCACCTCCACGGCCGAAAACATAGTCCTTCTCTCCGGTAGAGGATACATAATAGGACATGTTCTCCACAACGCCAATGACCTTATGATCCGTTTGGAGCGCCATTGCTCCTGCACGTGCGGCGACAAAGGCTGCCGTGGCATGAGGGGTGGTCACAATAATTTCTTCACTCTGCGGGATCATCTGGTGTACATCAAGCGCCACATCCCCTGTTCCCGGCGGTAGATCAAGAATCATATAGTCCAGCTCGCCCCATTCTACATCGCTAAAAAACTGTCTGAGCATTCTTCCCAGCATGGGACCTCTCCAAATCACTGGGTTGTTCTCCCTGACAAAAAAGCCCATAGACATAATCTTAATACCAAATCGCTCCACCGGCTGAATAATACCTTCTTCTACGGTAGGAACGTCCTCAACTCCGATCATATCTGGTACGCTGAATCCATAGATGTCAGCATCAATCAAACCTACACGTTTGCCCTGTCTAGCCAAGGCAGCCGCTAAATTGACAGCCACCGTCGATTTCCCAACACCGCCTTTTCCGCTGGCAATCGCAATAAAACGTACACCAGATGCCGGATTCAGCAGCTCATGTTTTTCCATACCGGCAGCATGTCCCTTAGTCAAAACCGGGTCAGACGCTTCCTCCACATGCTCTCCCGTTTGAATAGAGGATCTTTCATGGTCAGACGCTTCACGAATACGAATATGAATATGGCTCAGCCCAACTTCTTCCAACGTCTGCCTGATTTCCCGCTCCAGCTCTGCACGTGCCCCTTCCTCCGGATCCAGACTAATCACGGTCAAGGATACACGATCCTCTTTAATAACAACATCCCGAATAAAATGAATATCCACCAAACGATGACCTGTGTGAGGCTCTCGTACCTGATGAAGTAGCTCTATAACTTGCTCTCTGGTTTGCATGAATAATCAGCACCTCTGCTTCAATGAATTTACGTAGTTGTAAACACTTACAGTATACCACTATCTGACCTCAGGTGCTGACGATGCCTTTTTTTCCCCAGCACTATAACGAAGCACTCCCTTGTAAATCGCTGCCGCCACCTGTCTCTGATAGGTCTCGTCATTCAGTCGTCTGGCTTCCTCTGGATGGGATAAGAAACCGACTTCAACGAGAGCTGATGGCATTTTGAGGGCCTTGAGCAAATATACCGTATTCACCGTCTTGGCTACTCTGTCTGTGTTCTCCAGGTTGCGTTTAATCTCCTCCTGAATGAGGGAGGCCAAATTTTCGTTATCCGCATGATTCGGTACGTAAAAGGTTTGGGCGCCACTCCAGCGGCTCGACGGGATGCTGTTCATGTGAATGCTTAAAAAGAGGTCCGCTTTATGCTCTTCAATCATGCGTACACGCTGCTTCAGATCCTCCGTTTTTCTTCTTGCATAGCCCTTTGTTTCTTGCTGCGCCAAATCACGATCAGCCTCCCGAGTCATGACGACAACGGCTCCTGCTTGCTGCAAATAATCCCGCAAATAAAAGGCAATCGCCAGATTAATGTCCTTCTCGATGACACCTTCTTTGCTGACAGCCCCTCCATCGGGCCCTCCATGTCCTGCATCTATGGCAATTACTTTACCGGAAAGCGGAAGACTCCAATGAGTCCAGGCTCTCGAAGCAGGTATCTCATACAGAGCCAGCGTGATAAACAGAACGGCGAGACAGCAGCCCAGCAGTATTTTTTTCAGCGTCCGATAGCGAATCCACAGTGTAACCTCGTGTTTACGATTGTTTTTTTGCATAACAAAACGCCTCCGTCCCTATACAGATACTAATGATCTATATGGGACGAGGCGTGTAAATAGTACAACTCAGGAATGAACAAATTCTTTCATACCTTCAATCAACACTTGGGCAACTTCAGGTCGTGTAAATTCAGGTGGCGGGCAAACCCCGGAGCGTAACAATTCCCGTACTTTGGTGCCCGAAAGCGTCAAATGATGTTCCTTGGGATGAGGGCATGTTTTGCTAGAGGCCATATTTCCACATCGGGTACAATAAAAGCTGTGCTCGAAAAACAACGGGGTGATCTCCAGTTCCTCAGGTGTGAAGTTTTTGAAAATGTCCTGTGCTTCGTACGTGCCGTAATAGTCTCCTACACCCGCATGGTCCCTCCCTACAATAAAATGGGTACAACCGTAGTTCTTCCGCACAATGGCATGAAAAATAGCCTCTCTCGGACCCGCATAGCGCATGGCAGCAGGAAACACGCCCAAAAAGGTACGGTCAGCCGGATAATAGTTATCGAGCAGCACCAGATAGCTCTTCATACGCACGTCTGCCGGAACGTCATCTGATTTGGTTTCACCAACGAGCGGATTTAGAAATAACGCATCGACAATCTCCATCGCGCTTTTTTGGATGTACTCATGCGCCCGGTGTACGGGATTACGCGTTTGAAATCCGACTACTGTTTTCCAGCCTTTTTCAGCAAAATGATTGCGCGTCTGCGCCGGTGTGTAATAAAACTCACCAAATTGCGAGGGTTCCGGCCGATTCAGCACCTGCACAGATCCCCCTACATAAGTAGCTGGTCGCTCCAAAAGTTTTTTGACACCAGGATGCGCCGGATCATTCGTCTTGAATACACTTCTGGCCTCCTCTGTCTGATCAACCTGATATATGCTCTCAATATCAAGTACAGCATATATGATACCGTCCGTTTCACCCACTAAAGCAACCTGCTGCCCCAATGCCAGCTCCCCGGCTATGCTGTCCGTAACCGCAAGCGTAATGGGGATACTCCAGACTGTGCCATCGGCAAGACGCATATCTGCTACCACCGACCGATAGTCGGCTTCGTTCATAAACCCTGTCAGTGGAGAAAATGCCCCCACTCCAATCAAATCCAGATCGGAAATAGTCCACGAATTTACACGGATAGGAAATAATTCACGAGCGGCCTGCAAAAGTATTTTTTGCTCTGAACCTACAATAATTCTATCTATAAGCGTTCCACCATGCGGAAGAATTGCAGTCATAATGTACTTCCTTTCTGTTCTTAAATGCCATTCGCAGCTAATTGTGTATCGTTATTGATGGAGTCCACACTCCGTTTTCTCATTACCTGACCAGCGTCCAGCACGAGGATCTTCGCCCGGAAGGACTTGACGCGTACATTGCTCACAACCGATGCTGGGAAAGTTACGATCATGTAGGGGATTATACAGCACTTTATGCGTATGAATGTAATTCCACACGTCCTCTGTTGTCCAACTTGCCAACGGGTTGAATTTAACAAGGCCGAACTTTTCGTCATACTCTATCTTTTTTGCATTTGCACGGGTAGGAGCCTGATCTCGACGAATTCCGGTAATCCATGCATCGTATTGTGATAAAATACGTGTCAGTGGCTCTACTTTACGTATACCACAGCATGTGTTGGGATCTGATTTCCAAAGCTCTTCTCCATGCTTGGCCGCTTGCTCTTCCGGAGTAATTAAGGGAGATACCCGCACAAAATCCATGTTGTATTTTTCCTTCATCTGATCACGCGTATCGTACGTTTCTTGAAAATGAAAGTCAGTGTCCAAATAAAAAACATCACTGGAGGGACTAATTTTTTGCAGCATATCTACTAGTACCACATCCTCCGCCCCAAAGCTACAAGCAAAGGTAAGATTCGGAAACGTATGAACAGCATACTGAATAATTTCCTCAGGCGTAGCCTCTTCCAGTTCAATCGCCTTAACCTTAATCAATGCTTCTTTCTCCAATAAATTCATTATTAATGCGCCTCCGTCTGAAGATTCATAAATAAGTACCATGTTGCAAAAGCCGACTAAACTAATAAGAATAAATAAAGTATAAAACTTTCATATTCATTGTCAATCCACAGTATGTGGGCCTGATATTAACACTACTCAGTCAGAAATCAGCAGGAAGGTTGTTCTGTCAGCATTCTATAACCATATCCCCGGCATTCGACCAGGTTCATTGACTTTATATAAAATATTCTTATACAGTTCATTTGGGAATGATCTTCTTAAAAAGAAAGAACGTGTGCCCCTAACTCATAAAGTTAGTTTGCAACACGTCCTTTTTTAACAGTTAAATATTCTCCCCATTACTTTTAATGCATTCCCTATACCAATAAAAGGAATCCTTTTTGTACCTTTCTAATGTTCCATTTCCATCGTTATCTTTATCTACATAGATAAAACCGTATCTTTTTTTCATCTCTCCAGTTCCGGCACTAACAAGGTCAATACATCCCCAAGGAGTGTAACCCATTAGTTCCACACCATCTTCCAATACAGCTTTTTTCATTTCTTCTACGTGCCTTCTAAAATAGTCAATCCGGTAAGGATCATGTATGCTACCATCTTCTTCAATTGTATCCACTGCGCCCAAGCCATTTTCTACAATAAATAGCGGTATCTGATACTTATCGTATAACCAGTTAAGTGTAATGCGAAGACCGACGGGATCAATCTGCCATCCCCATTCACTGGCTGATAAAAGAGGATTCTTGTATCCACTAATCTCATTGCCCTCACTCATATTCTGATTTGTTGGATTAGCAATTGCGACCGAACTGGAATAATAACTAAATCCGATATAATCAACAATTCCCTCTTTCAGAACAACCTCATCTTCTGGCAAAGTTTGAATTTCCAGTTGTTTCTTTTGCAAAAATGTATAATAAGAATTAGGATACTTTCCCCGGACATGAACATCCAAAAACATATACGCTTCTTGAAGTTTCTTTACATGTGCCAATACATCATTTGGATCGCAGGTTGCTGCATAAGAGGTTGGATGAAGAAACATACATCCTATAACAAACTCTGGATTTATTTCTTTGCCAAGCTTTACTGCCTTTGCACTTGCTACGAGCATATAGTGAGCTGCCTGATACTCTACCTGCAGCTTGTTTTCTCCTTCTGAGAATTTAATTCCACCAGGTTTCCAAGGTTTTCGGACAATCATATTAATTTCATTAAACGTCATCCAATACTTAACCTTGTTTTTATATCTAGTAAGCACCGTCTTGCAATAGTTAAGATAGAAGTCAATCAGCTTTCTATTTCTCCAACCGCCATATTCAGTTACTAAATGGTACGGCATCTCAAAGTGAGATATCGTAACGACTGGTTGAATTCCATATTTCAGACAAGCGTCAAACATTTTATCGTAAAATTGCAATCCTTCCTCATTTGGCTCTTCTTCATCTCCATTTGGAAATATTCTGGTCCATGCGATGCTGGTTCGAAAGCATCGAAACCCCATCTCATGAAATAACTCGATATCTTCCTTATAGCGGGAAAAAAAATCACTTGCCTCATGACTTGGATAGTAGACACCACTTACAATTCCGTCCGTAATTTCCCGTTCTACCCCATGGGCGCCAGCAGCCATTACATCACTGACACTGACCCCCTTACCTCCTTTATTCCATCCACCTTCGATCTGATTAGCAGCAACCGCACCGCCCCATAAAAAATCAGCTGATAGTCTACTCATGAAATTCCACCTCTAGGTATGAATGCATAACAACGCCTCATTTTTTGCAACTCGATTGACTGCTACCTGATCTACACCCTGGTATGCATAGGTGTTAGATATAATAACCGGTACTACAGTATCAAATCCTGCTGCTTTAATTGCTTCCCGATCAAACTCAATCAGCAGGTCTCCCTGTTTTACTTTCTGATCTTGTTGTACATGTGTAGTGAAATATTTACCTTTTAATTTTACGGTGTTTATTCCCACATGAATTAACATTTCTACTCCCTCAGCGGATACCAAGCCTATAGCATGTTTGGTAGGGAACAACGACAATACTGTCCCATCGAAGGGTGCGAAAACTTTTCCATCCTCTGATTCAATTGCAGCACCACTACCTAATGCAAATATAGGATCATCAATTTCAGATATGTTTTTTACAACCCCATTAATCGGAGAACCAACCATGATCTTTTCACCCGGACTAGCTACTTCACTCGTCGAATTCATTTTTTCTGCAGATGTATTTTGTACTGTAGCTGCTGCAGTACTTGTCGCAGCATCTGTTGTTCCGGTACTTCCAGATACGCTGGCTGGTACTTTATCCTCATCTATGCCAAAGATCAATACCCCGATCAATGCCAAAGAGATGCTAATAGCAACGCCAATTAAAATATGAATATAGCTATCCGCAATGTATGTGGGAAGTGCCAATAACCCTGGTAAAATCAAAGCAGTTGCTCCGCCGCCCCATACATTTATATAGGCAGCGCCAATACCTCCAGCTACCATAGCACAGATAAAAGGTTTTTTATATTTCAGGTTATATCCAAATATAGCTGGTTCTGTAATACCAAATAATGCGGTTACACCACTCGTTAATGCACCAGACTTACTTATCTTATTTTTCAGTAACAAGAATACTCCAAGACATGCCCCTGCTTGAGCCAGATTGCCAGTTAAATTGGCAGGTGATATGACAGAGTACCCATACTCCGCAATGAGCTGACTGTTAATTGGCGTAATCGCATAATGCATACCAAAGATAATTAGGACTGGCCTGAATGTGCCAAATAAGAAAGCTCCAATAACACCATTGGCAGTATAAAGATAAGTTACAATTTGGGCTACACTACTACCAATATATGTTCCAAAAGGTCCAATAACAATTAATCCAAGCGGAACCATAATAAATAACACAAGCATAGGTACAAACAATATTTTAAACATATCTGGAATCCGTTTATCAATAAATCGATAGACATAGCTCATTACCCACACAGAAAGGATAATTGGAATGATTGTTGATTTGTAGTTTACAAGCAGAATCGGGAGTCCAAAAAAGCTTAAGCTGCTGATCCCCGTTTTTGCCGCATTCATTGCTCCTTCCATAATCGTAGGGTACATATAGGCTCCTGCTAAGGCAACAGCCAGATATTCATTTGTTTTGAATTTCTTTGCCGCACTGACCGCAAGGAAAAAGGGGAAGAAGTAGAAAATCAAATCACTAATTAAGTTAAATATCTGATAGGTACCACTGCTTGTTTCAATCAATTTCATAGCAATCAAGATTGAAAACACCGACTTTACCATACCGCAGCCTATCAATACCGGAATAACCGGTCCAAACACACCAGCAATCGTTTCTACAACCCTTGAGATGGGATTTTTCTTCTGTTTTACCTCTTGAACTTCGATGTTGTTTGGCTCCAAATCAAGTATTCCGCTGACAGCGTCAAAAACGGACTTTACTTTTGCACCTATGACAATCTGCAATTGACCACTGCTAAACTGTGCTTTTAAAACACCTTCTAGCCGATCAAGCGCTTTCAAATCAACCAAGGCTTCGTCCTTTACATTGAACCTCAGCCTTGTTGCACAGTGTGTTGCGTATGTTATATTGCTGACCCCTATAATATCTAATATTTGCTTAGCCAAATCTTCTGTCTTCATTCATTCCGCCCCCTTTTGGCCAAAGCTCTTTTATTTACCGCCAGCAAAATTGTATAACATTTTCTCCCGTAAAACGGATGTGTCTTTCCCGAATATCTCCGCAATCTTATATGCAAATGGATATGGAGTTGCCGGTCCCTGACTTGTAACGATATTTTGATCCGCTACGACAACTTCATCTTTGAAGATACCTCCAAGCAGTTTTTCTGCATAACCTGTATAGCCTGTCACCTCTTTACCGTCAATTACCTTCGCATCGGATAAGACAACAGTACCAGAACACATAGCAGCTATATATTTATCATGATCATTAAAATACTGTACCATTTGTATGACATCCGGATTTTCTTTCAAGTTCTGCCCCCCTGGGCGTCCACCTGGCAAAACGATCATGTCATACTCTTTTACTTCTTCACCAAAGGCTTTGTCACCCTCCACATATATCCCGTGCATTCCTTTAACCAGCTTATCTTCAAAATAAAAAGTATCGCATGTAAGACCTGCTCTTCTTAAGATATCTACTATGGTTAATGTCTCACCCTCTTCATAACCCGTTGCCATCAACACTGCAATTTTACTCATAATCTCTATACCCCCTATTCAGCATCAAATGCATTAAAATAAACCATACGATTTTTAACCGCCAAGCTATCTCCACCAAGTACGTCTATCAATGCATAAGCAAACGCGTAAGTCGTTGCAGGTCCTCGGCTGGTAACTACATTACCATCAACTACAACGATATCTTCTTTAAAGACACCAGTGGTTTCTATTTTCTGATCATATCCTACATATGCTGTGAAATTCTTATCTTCCAATATGCCTGCTTTTCCTAAAGCAATGGGTGCAGCACACATGGCACATACAAATTTACCAGCACGATTCATCTCCTGTAGTAAGTTAATCACTCTGTCGTCGTCCCGCAGATTTGTAGCTCCTGGTAAACCACCCGGTAATACAATCATATCGTATTGTTTTACATCATCACTGATAATTGCATCCGCTTGGACTACGATGTCATGAGAACCGCGAACCCGCTCACCTCCGGTACTAATCATGTGGCACTCTATATTTGCCCGTCTTAAAATGTCCACAATCGTCAAAGCTTCGCCTTCTTCAAATCCTTCTGCTAACATAACCGCAACTTTACTCATGTTCACCATCCCCTACTTATTTTAATGTGTTGACTACTTTACTTTTAACTACTCACAGTTTAGCATAGATACACGCAACCAAAAATCACATATATATTTCATGTATGTAATAATTAGTTGCAGTTAATACAGATATTTATTACACTTCACCTAGCTTTTTTTGCAGCATAAATATAACTTTACTCTAGCTACACCCCATGTTAAAATGACACAATTCAAATTACGGAGGATTTTATGGTAAACAATTACAAATATTTTCTTGTTCTGTCCGAAGAGCTGAATATATCTAGTGCAGCCAAGCGTCTGTTCATCTCTCATCAATGTTTGAGCAAATACATTAAGGGATTGGAAGCAAGATATGGGGTTTCTTTTTTTGAAAGGAAGCCAAAATTCGCATTAACTCCTGCAGGTAAAACTATGTTGGATACTCTACGTCAAATAGAGCTTTCGGAACAGAATCTAGAAAATCAACTCGCAGATATAAAAGATGCCAAATCAGGTACCATTCATTTTGGCATTACAGAAGGTCGGTATCCGATCATAGTTCCTAAATTACTAAAAGAATTTCATAACCTCCATCCTAAAGTTAAATTAAATATTCATCGCACAACCTCGCCACAGATGCAGGAAATGGTACTCAATAATTCCCTTGATTTATTCCTGTCCGGTGTAAGTAATTTAGTTTCACATAACTTGAAATACGAGATAGTCGTCAATGAGCGTATGTATATTGTCATTTCTGACAACTTACTCAAGCAGTATTTCCCAAATGATTACCCACAATGTAAAGAGACTTTTGCCAAAGGTGCCGACTTACGATTATTTCAGCAAATCCCGTTCGTACTTAATAAGGAAAACTTTAATTCCCGTATTCTTCTGGATAAACATCTATCAGAACTAGGTGTATCTTTAAATTGCATTAACGAATTGACTCAGCCTGATATACATTACCTCTTATGTGCAGAAGATTATGCTGCCAGCTTTTGTTTAACCATGTATCTGTCTGGAATCAATCAATTGAATCAGTTTAAAAATGGTTACTCTCACTTAAATGTGTTCCCCATTGCAAACTTTACGTCAGTCAATCCTCTTGCTCTGATTTATCATAAAAATAAAAAATTTCCGTCTTATATACAAGATTTGAAAAATATAATCAAGCGATTATGTAGTCCGTATTCCACCCCTATTGAGTAATAAAAAACATCGTAGCGAATGATTGTTAATTCGCCACGATGTTTTTTTATAGTCGGAATAACTCGTAGATATTATCACTATTCTCAAGATGCTTCAGAAGATCAAATCTTTCATCTTTAGATTTTTCACAAGGGGTTCCTGCAACCAAATGATCAAATTTTAGTTTGAGCATATCCCATCCAAAAGGAGTTTCCACATCTCCTAAAGGTACTGGGGCCCATCTTTCGTGAGTTTTTCCATCACAAGTTACTAAGATAACTTTAGCTGCACAAAAATGTGTAGGATTCTTAGCCAGGTATTCTTCGACTCCATCATCCTTCGTAACTGTAATTTTTTGAACCAATTCTTTAATTTCAGGATCACTGAAACTGTTAAATATCAGTTCCTCTGAGTCCATACGACCATATTTTAAAGCTACTGCTGAAGTGAACTGAGTGCTTGCTTGCGCACCAATTGCTGTCTTTGGATTCGGATTGGATAGGCGATACACGAATGATGATGTTCTTACATCTATAGATTTAATCATAGCTGGCGTTAAGTCATAGCTCTCTCTAAGGTCTAACATCGCATCCAAGACTGCATGGAGTCCCCTCTGACAAGCATGGCGTTTAAAATATATGCTGGTAATTTTAAACTCCTCGCCAAGATTGCTCAATACCTGACTCATGTCGCAATGACCACTAGTGCCTTTAAACGCTTGAAAAAAACCATATTTCCCTTCAAGTGCAGCATCGGGTCCGGTAAATCCACAGGAAGCAAGTCTTACTGCCCTCATACCAGTCAATGCACCCCAACCACTACACATGATCTTCCCAGAAGTTCCGTCATTTTGATATTCAATTAATCCTCCCGTAAATAGAGAAGCAATCCCCATAGCATCCTTTGTTTTTATAGCATCCGCACCCATCAATTTGGAAACCAACGCCGCTGCCGCAACTGCACCACAAACGCCGGTAGCATCAAAACCTCTTTCACGATACATAAAGGGATTGATTGCCTCGCCCAAACGAGCATATACATCATAAGCTGCTACAATAGATGCAATCATCTCTTTTCCATCTTTTTTGTATAACTGTGCCATACTAAGTAACAGCGGTACCAAGCCTGAACCAGGGTGGCCCATAGCATGTCTATAACCATCATCCAAATCTGCGCAGCGTGCCATCATCGAATGTACAAACACAGCAGTATCGGAACCAGTTAAGATTTCTTCTTCTCCTATTAAAGGTACTAAATCTTCATTTTTTACTACAGTATCTGATAATTTTGCGTACTCCATAATGCGTTCACTTGCTTCGCAGTAGCGACCAAACATCATGTTCCCATATGAGTCGAGTATGGCCTGTTTTCCTACCTCAATTGCTCTTTGTGATAAATCTGCATATTTAAGATCAGCTACATAATCCGCTAATCTATATATTAAGTAATCCATAATATTTTACCTTTCTCATCTCTTTATTCTTCACTACGGTTCATTCATTTTCAGTTTGGAACACCATCCAAACCAAATTGTGTACATAACACAATATAAAGTATTGATTACGAGTATATTAACAGATTGCTTTGTAATTAAAAGCACATGTTTTTTACAAATATGTAACTTCACATTGCAAACATAGGTCTTATTAACATTGCTTATTATTTTCAATGATCTAAGCTCATAACTTTTACTGCCTTAAACGCTCTTACGAAGCCGAATCACGATAGATTGTCTGGCTGATATTGCAGTGAGTTTCCCACAAGTGCGGTTCTTCACCAAGGTTAGATTACGTTCGCTCACGGGTCTATCGTGCCTGAGAGCCAATGTTTTGACGGTCAGAAGCTCACTCTCATGATAAGGAGGACAAGGTAGTCTGGGTTCTCCCCCGTTATCTTGGTTAAATTGATGAGTAGTAATTCTCGGGAATCACATGCCGAGCGACAGACAAGCCTCTACAAGCAGCGTAATCTATGGCGGAGCGAATAACAGCATGAGGAAAAAATATGCGATAAAATGAAATGGAAGAGCGAAGCTATTGATCGAAGCAAGGAATGAAAAAAAATGATTACTTGCTCTTAAAGACCTTTTTCAAGCAAATGGTTAACATCTATTTTATAATGCCTGAAATAATAATCCCTTACCTTACTTAAAAGTGGCGTACAAATCAAAGGAGGTGGGGATAAACACACAAGGGGACAAATAACCTCAATGAACAAACGGTTGCTAAATTTCAAAACACATTGGGCTTTAATTTAAGTGTAGTCAAACATATGGTTGCAGGCCATTTTTAGACATAAAAAAAGACCCCCAACCAATTGGTTGAGAGCCTTTGAATGTTGATAATTAACGTTTCGAGAACTGTGGTGCACGACGAGCGGCTTTGAGACCGTATTTTTTACGTTCTTTCATACGTGGGTCACGAGTCAGGAAGCCTGCTTTTTTCAAAGCTGGACGGAATTCCGGATCTGCTTTCAGCAGAGCACGGGAAATACCGTGGCGAATTGCACCTGCTTGACCAGAGATACCACCACCATGAGCGATAACGAGTACGTCATAGCTACCTACTGTTTCAGTCAGGTTCAATGGTTGTTTTACGATCAGTTTGAGTGTTTCCAAACCGAAATATTCATTAATATCACGCTTGTTGATGACAATGCGTCCTTCACCCGGTACGAGACGAACACGAGCTACCGAATGTTTACGACGACCTGTCCCATAGTATTGTACTTGTGCCATGAAACTGTCCTCCCTTTTAATTATCCGCGAAGTTCGTAAACTTCAGGTTTTTGTGCTGCATGTGGATGCTCTGCGCCTTTGTAAGCTTTAAGTCTCAGCTTCATTTTCTCGCCTTGACGAGTTTTAGGAAGCATACCGTGAACAGCCAATTCCAGCATACGCTCAGGCTTGTTCTTAACCATGTCTTGTGCAACCGTTACTTTCAGACCACCCGAATGCAGGGAGTGACGATAGTATTTTTTGTTCTCCATTTTCTTACCAGTCAATACGATTTTCTCCGCATTGATTACAACAACAAAATCACCTGTGTCCACATGTGGTGTAAACTGTGGCTTGTGTTTGCCGCGAATCAACGCAGCCGCTTCGCTTGCCAAACGACCAAGCGTTTTGCCTTCGGCATCAATGATGTGCCAGTTGCGCTCAACTTCATTTGGCTTGGCAATATACGTAGTACGCATAAAAAGTTTCCTCCTTAAGTTCGTTAACAGAAATCATCATTTATCTTCGTTCGTTAAGTTGCTAAAAATTGATGGAATAGATGTTGCTTGAAAGTGATCATCTTAATTGGGGCTGTGGGAAAGCCATTAAGAAAACACAACTTTTATACTACAGGAAAACCATCAATTCTGCAAGGGTAAAATCAAAGTTTTTTAATGTTTTCGTCGTACTCCACATTCCAGAGGGTTAAAGCATGTCCAACAGCCGTAGGACCGGCCTTTGAGCGGTTTTTAGCCTCCAAAATGGAAGAAATATCATCCGCCGATTTTTTGCCTTCTCCCACTTCCAGCAAAGTGCCCATAATGATCCTGACCATGTGCTGCAAAAAACCGCTGCCAGTAATATACGTATGAATAATTCCCTGATCATCCGAACCCGGACGTGAAAAGGAATAGTCTACCGTCATGTAGGCTTCGTAAATAGTGCGGACATGATTCGTTTTCTGGGAACGTCGGGATGCGAACGATGTATAGTCAAAAGTGCCGACCAAATGGGCCAACCCTGCCTCCATCGCTCGTATATCCAAACTCGTCGGGTGATGTGCCTGTGTACGACGGTGAAAGATGTCCGGAAATCGGTTCGCATTAATGCTGTACCGATACGTCTTCCGCTTCGCCATACGGCGTGCATGAAAGGACAACGGCACCTCTTTCGCATCCGTAACGATAATATCACGAGGCAGCCAGGCATTGAGTGCTAGACACCAGCGCTGTATGGGGATCGGTGATTCAGTATGAAAATTGAATACCTGGCCATATGCATGTACACCAGCGTCTGTGCGGCCTGAGCCTGTGATTTTAAGACGTTCGCCCGTCAATGAGTAGATAGCATTTTCAAGATAGTCCTGAATGGTATTACCACTGGGCTGCGTCTGAAAGCCATCATAGCGGGTTCCGTCATAGTTCACCTTCATGCACAAATTCCGCATGTTTCTCACACCTTTGCAGGGGTATTCACTGGCCTTATAAGGAAAAACCGTACATAACAAAGGAGAAGCCCCTCAAGGACTCCTCCAAGAGAAAAAAAGGGTTGTTCAGAATCAAGCTGATTCTGTCCACCCTTCCCTCATCTTCGCCTGTTTACGCGCGGTCAACCAGTTCCAGATATACCATTGGAGCGGCATCGCCACGACGAGGTCCCAATTTCAAGATACGAGTGTATCCACCTGGACGCTCAGTGTAACGTGTAGCCAATTCGCTAAACAGCTTTTGGATTGCATCCTGCTCACCATCCAAAGTTTCACGGCGAACGAACGCAGCCACTTGACGGCGTGCGTGCAGATCTCCTTTTTTCGCTTTAGTGATCAGTTTTTCAGCAATAGAACGAACTTCTTTCGCTTTAGCCTCAGTAGTTTGGATACGCTCGTACAAGAACAAATCGGTTACCAAATCACGAAACAAAGCTTTACGGGCACTGGAGTTACGGCCCAATTTTTGGTATGCCATGTAGTTTCCCCTCCTTCACAAAAACGTTGCTATACTATTCTTCCGTACGAAGTCCTAAACCAAGTTCCTCGAGCTTCTCTTGTACTTCTTCCAAAGATTTGCGGCCCAGGTTGCGAACCTTCATCATATCTTCTTCAGATTTAGTAGTGAGTTCTTGTACCGTATTGATACCAGCACGCTTAAGGCAGTTATATGAACGGACGGAGAGATCCAGCTCTTCGATCGTCATTTCAAGAACTTTTTCTTTCTTGTCTTCTTCTTTTTCTACCATAATTTCCGCATCTTTTGCTTCGTCGGTTAGACCTACGAACAACATCACATGCTCGGTCAAAATTTTTGCTCCAAGGCTTACTGCTTCCTCAGGGCGAATACTTCCGTCAGTCCAAACCTCAAGTGTCAGCTTGTCGTAATTCGTAACCTGGCCGACACGCGTATTTTCAATGCCGTAGTTAACACGTGAAATCGGAGTGTAGATGGAGTCGACGGGAATGACGCCGATCGGCTGGTCATCACGTTTATTCCGATCCTGCTTAACGTAACCACGACCGCGATTGGCGAAAATACGCATGTGAAGTCTCGAACCCGGTCCGAGCGTAGCAATGTGAAGATCCGGATTAAGAATTTCCACATCACTGTCCGCACGGATATCTCCTGCTGTTACAACTCCTTCGCCTTCCGCATCGATTTCGAGTACCTTCTCTTCATCCGAGTGGATTTTAAGCGATAAAGCTTTCAGGTTCAGTATGATCTCCGTTACGTCTTCCTTCACACCGGGAACCGTTGCAAATTCGTGCAAAACTCCATCGATCTGAACCGATGTGACTGCTGCCCCCGGTAACGAGGATAACAGAATACGGCGAAGCGAGTTTCCCAGCGTCGTACCGTACCCGCGTTCCAGCGGTTCTACTACGAATTTTCCATAGGTGCCATCATCATTGACGTCTACCGTCTCAATTTTCGGCTTTTCGATTTCTATCACTGCAATATCCCTCCTTCAAAACGTCGCTCCTATATGAAACATTCACCTTATCCATAGTCTATCATGCAGTATACCTAAACATCCATTCTTGGCAGTTTGTGCCGGATTTATACTACACGCAGAGGAGAAATCTCATTAGACGCGACGACGTTTTGGAGGACGGCATCCGTTATGAGGTACCGGAGTTACGTCTTTAATCAGGTTAACTTCCAGTCCAGCTGCTTGCAAAGAGCGGATTGCTGCTTCGCGTCCTGCGCCTGGTCCTTTAACCATGACTTCGACAGTCTTCATGCCGTGTTCCATTGCAGCTTTAGCAGCTGTTTCCGCGGCCATTTGAGCTGCGAATGGAGTAGATTTACGGGAACCACGGAATCCCATGCCGCCTGAGCTGGCCCAAGAGATTGCGTTACCGTGTGGATCTGTGATCGTAACGATCGTGTTGTTGAACGTGGAACGGATGTGTGCCACGCCAGTCTCGATATTTTTACGGTCACGGCGTTTTGTACGTACAACTTTTTTCGGTTTAGCCATTGAATGTTATCCTCCCTTCTTATTTCTTTTTGTTCGCTACAGTCCGACGAGGACCTTTACGGGTACGAGCATTAGTTTTGGTACGTTGTCCGCGAACAGGCAATCCACGACGGTGACGAACACCACGGTAGCAGCCAATCTCAGTCAGACGTTTAATATTTAAGGAAATTTCACGACGCAGATCGCCTTCTACTTTAACTTCTTTGTCGATCGTTTCACGTAATTTGCTCACTTCATCTTCAGTCAAATCACGAACACGCGTGTTTGCACTGATGCCTGTTTCCTTCAAAATTTTCTGAGAAGTCGTTTTACCGATTCCGAAAATGTAAGTCAAGGCGATCTCAACGCGTTTGTCACGTGGCAAATCCACACCAGCTATACGAGCCATTTTACGCTACACCCCCTTCTATTAACCTTGTTTTTGTTTGTGTTTCGGATTTTCGCAAATAACCATTACATTCCCTTTACGGCGAATGACTTTGCATTTCTCGCAAATAGGTTTTACAGAAGGTCTTACCTTCATGTTGATTACCTCCTCCAAGCTTTACCCTGGTAAAACTCGCTTCGTGAACATTCACATCGTTTTGCCGAGCAAAACAAGTTTTTTTTAAATGACGTACGTTTAATTAAACCTGCATGAATTACTTGCGGTACGTAATACGGCCTTTAGTTAAATCGTAAGGCGATAACTGTACAACCACCTTGTCGCCTGTCAAAATACGGATAAAGTGCATCCGCAGTTTTCCGGAAACATGTGCAAGAATTTGATGACCGTTCTCCAGCTCTACCTTGAACGTAGCGTTCGGCAGTGGCTCGATTACCGTACCTTCAACCTCAATGACATCTTCTTTGGCCAAAGTCAGTCTCCTTTCTCTTCAGCTTGGTATTCGGACGACTCCAAGAAAGTTTTCACTGCATGACGCAGCTTTCCATTTGTCACCCGACCGCTTTCGTTTAAACTGTTTACAACCTCGCTACTAATCTTGGGCTGAGGCATCAGATGAAGAACGTTTTTCTTCTTCGACTGATCAAACTTTCGTTTGTCCCCATCTGCAATATATACAAACCTGCTGTCCGCTATAGAAACGACAACCGCAATCTGTCCGACATCTCTGCCTTTCAGAATCTTCACCAGCTGACCGATTTGCAGGTTTCCTTGCTGAATCATTCAAATCACCTACGCACTCAGTTTCGTGAAAATGTCCATGCCGTCCGTTGTGACCGCCACCGCTTGCTCGTTACGAGCACGAGAGGCCACGTTCACCGTTACGACCGTCCAGTTGTCTTCCAGCGCCCCCACATGGCGAGAACCTATACGAACCATGAGTTCAATAGCCAGCACCATGCCGGTTTTCAGCATCGTCCCCTGTTCGGGAATACCACGGTTTGGATTCTCAATATATTGCCGAATGGCATGCGACATTGTAAACTGGCGAGTCTTTGCGATGATATCGCCTTTGTTTAACTTGCGTTTGCCGGGAAATCCGTGCACCAGTTGTTCGTTGACTGAAGCGCAAATGCTGGCAGGAAAACCGTTATAACCTTTAAAAGACGGCACAGCTCCTTGACTGCGAATATACCGATCAGCTAAATGATCAAGTTCACCGGTCGTCATACCGGGCTCGATGTGTTCCACCAAGAAATGATTCGTTTCCGTATCCACTCTCTCAGCTTTCCTCATAAAGCTTAATTCCGTCCCCGACTTGCAAATGATCATTACAGCTAACCCCGCAACAAGGACACGATATTTTTGGAAACCACATCAATATCCTGTTCTCCGTCAATATGACGCAGAAGATTCTGGTTTTCATAAAACGTGAGGAGTGGTGCTGTTTTATTACTATATTCGTCAAGTCGTGTTCTTACGCTATCCTCGTTATCGTCAGGGCGCTGATAGAGCTCCCCGCCATCTTTATCGCAAATGCCTTCAACCTTCGGAGGATTAAAGACAACATGATAGCTAGTTCCACAGATTTTGCAAACTCGCCGTCCTGTGATTCGTACCAACAATTTGTCACGATCCACTTTCAGGTTGATGACATCATCAAGCTTCGTATCCAAACGACCCAAAATTTGATCCAAGGCTTCAGCTTGAGCCAAAGTTCTTGGAAAACCGTCCAGCAAGAAACCTTTCTTACAGTCCGGCTGTTGCAGCCGCTCTTCAACGATGCCAATCGTTACATCATCCGGAACAAGTTCACCCTTGTCGATATATTCCTTGGCTTTAATGCCAATAGGTGTTCCCTGTTTCATCGCCAGGCGAAACGCGTCACCTGTCGAGATATGAGGAATGCCGAATTCCTTCACAATGACATCTGCTTGTGTACCTTTACCAGCCCCCGGAGGGCCCATGATTAAAATATTCACAATCTGTCACTCCTCAAGACGACCCCTACACAAGAAACAGCACAAAAGGTGCCGGTAAGTATGCGAACATCCTAAGCCGGAACCTGTTGCCTATTTGTTGATGAAGCCTTTGTAATGGCGTTTGATCAGTTGGCTTTCGATCTGCTTCATTGTATCCAATGCTACACCGATAATGATGAGCAATGAAGTACCGCCAATTTGCACGGAACGAGGCAAGCCCGAAAGCGAACCGAAGAATACCGGCAATACGGATATGACTGCCAGGAACAAAGCTCCTGTCATTGTCAAACGTGACATTACTCGTGTCAGGTATTTCTCCGTGGCTTTACCCGGGCGAATTCCCGGAATATAACCGCCGTTTTTCTTCATGTTGTCGGCCATTTGCTGCGGATTCATCTGTACAAAGGTATAGAAGAATGTGAAACCGATAATCATTACGACATACAAAACCATACCCAGCGGCTTGTCATAATACAAGTAAGTGGTAATCCACTTCGCCCAAGCATGATCTGCCCAAAAACTCGCAATAATTGTCGGGAATTGCAGCAATGATACCGCAAAGATTACCGGAATAACGCCTGCCGCATTAATTTTCATCGGAATATGCGTATTCTGGCCACCGTACATCTTGTTACCAACTACACGTTTGGCGTATTGTACCGGAATTTTCCGAATACCTTGCTGGATGTATATAACACCCACAATAATCAGAATAATCACCAAGGCAATAATAATTGCCTTCAGAATATTCATAAACAGCTGATCTGCCTGAATAAACTGGGATTCTACAACCGTCCGAATATGTCTTGGAATACCTGCCGCGATCCCTGCAAAGATAACGATAGAGATACCGTTGCCGATTCCCTTTTCGGTAATTTGCTCACCTAACCACATAAGGAACGTAGTTCCTGCTGTAAGCACAATAGCTATTACCAGATAATCTGCAAAAGTGGCTCCTGGAATCATTGCTGCACCATACAGTCGGTTAAAGCCGATCGACGTTCCGAATGCTTGAATCAAGCCCAGTATTACCGTACCATACCGTGTAAGTTGAGCCAGCTTCTTTTTACCATGCTCTCCTTGTTTAGCCCATTCCGCAAGTTTCGGAATAACGTCCATTGACAGCAACTGTACAATGATGGACGCTGTAATATATGGCATAATCCCGAGGGCGAAGATCGAGAACTGATACAAAGCGCCCCCTGAGAAGGTGTTAAGGAGTCCAAACAACTCGCTTCCTGCCTGATCCTGAGAAGTAAAGACTTGCTTGTTCACGCCGGGAACCGGCACGAAGGAGCCAATACGATATACAAACAGTATAAACAGGGTAAACAGGATTCGGGTTCTAAGATCCTCAACCCGCCATATATTTTTCAGGGTCTTGAACATTAGATCACCTCGGTTTTACCGCCGGCAGCTTCAATTTTCTCTACCGCAGATTGAGAGAACTTGTTCGCTTTAACTGTCAATTTCACAGTGATTTCACCGTTACCCAGAATTTTAATTCCGGATTTCGCGTTTTTCACAATGCCATTGTTCAGCAAAAACTCAGGGCTTACTTCTGTACCTGCTGCAAAACTGTTCAAATCTTCGATATTCAAAACCGCATACTCTTTACGAGTAGGATTTACGAAACCGCGTTTAGGCAAGCGACGATACAGTGGGTTTTGACCACCCTCGAAGCCCGGACGTACACCACCGCCGGAACGAGCGTTTTGACCCTTATGACCACGACCAGAAGTTTTACCCGTACCGCTACTAGGACCACGACCCAAACGTTTACGTTCTTTGCGGGAGCCTGGAGCTGGGGAAAGCTCATGTAACTTCATCGTTCGTTGCACCTCCTTGATTATTGTTAAAATGCTTTATTTCTTAAGCCTCAATTTCTTTAACAGAAACCAAATGGCTAACTTGATTAATCATCCCGCGAATCGCTGGATTGTCGGGTTGAATTACTTTATGGTTGATTTTACGCAAGCCGAGCGTTTTAACAGTCGTTCTTTGAGTACCAGGACGACCGATCAACGAACGAACGAGGGTAATTTCTAATTTCGCCATGACATTCCCTCCTTAGCCCAGCAGCTCTTCGATGGATTTGCCGCGCAATTTTGCAACTTCTTCAGCGCGTTTCAAGCGGGACAAACCTTCCAATGTCGCATTGACCATGTTCATGGAATTCGAAGAACCTAGAGATTTTGTCAAGATATCACCTACACCAGCAAGTTCCAGTACAGCACGAACCGGACCGCCAGCGATAACTCCAGTACCTTCCGATGCCGGTTTCAACAGAACCCGGCCAGCACCGAACTTACCTGTAACAAGGTGAGGAATAGTTGTTCCTACGAGTGGAACGTGAACCAGGTTTTTCTTAGCATCTTCAATACCTTTGCGAATCGCATCAGGTACTTCGCCAGCTTTACCGATACCAGCGCCTACCCAGCCGTTACCGTCGCCTACTACTACCAGAGCACTAAAGCTAAAACGGCGTCCGCCTTTGACAACTTTAGCTACGCGATTAATATTTACTACTCTTTCAGTCAGTTCCAAAGTGTTCGGATCTACACGCAAGTCGTTAACCTCCTTTTGAGAAATGTCTTAGAATTCAAGGCCTGCTTCGCGAGCTGCATCAGCCAAAGCCTGAATCCGTCCATGATACAAGTATCCACCACGGTCAAATACAATGTTAGCATGACCTTTTTCTTTTGCACGTTTAGCAACGAGTTCGCCAACCTTACGAGCTGCTTCTACGCTACCGCCGTTTTTGATTTCGCTGCTCAGTTCTTTATCCATAGTGGATGCAGATACCAATGTTACACCAGCTACATCATCAATCAATTGTGCGTAGATATGTTTGGAAGAACGGAACACGTTCAGACGAGGACGAACAGCCGTACCTTCGATTTTCTTACGTACACGCAGATGTCTTCTGACACGTGCTTTATTTTTATCTTGTTTTGTAATCATCTTAAGTTTTCACTCCCTTCAGTTTGCCTTTTAAAGCTTTATACTAAGACGCACTGGGTAAAAAAGAAGTACGAAGTCTTTCCGGAAGAAAGACCGCACAAAGTCGGTAAGAAACTTATTTCTTCTTACCGGCTTTACCTTCTTTACGAATGATGCGCTCGCCTTCGTATTTAATCCCTTTACCTTTGTACGGCTCAGGTTCACGAACGGAACGAATTTTAGCAGCATAGGCACCTACACGCTCTTTATCAATTCCGCGAACGATGATTTTAGTGTTCGAAGGAACTTCGAATTCGATGCCCGCTTCCGGTGTGATTTCAACCGGGTGAGAGTATCCAACGTTCAGAACGATTTTATCTCCGGATTTGCTTGCACGATATCCGACCCCAACCAGCTCCAGAGATTTTGAAAATCCTTCAGTTACACCACTTACCATGTTGTTGACAACGCTGCGGGTTGTTCCATGCAAAGAGCGGTGAAGTTTGTTGTCCGAAGGACGAATTACGTTGATTTCATTGTTTTCCACAGTAACGGACATGTCTTTATGAAGCTCACGAGTCAATGTTCCTTTAGGACCTTTAACTGTGATCGCTGTGTTGTTCAAAGTTACGTCAACACCACTTGGTACTGTGATTGGCTTACGACCAATACGGGACATATCTGTTGCACCTCCTATCTTTTAAACGTTATCTTACCAAACGTAGCAAACCACTTCTCCGCCGGCTTTAGACTGACGCGCTTCTTTGTCGGTCATGATACCTTTGGATGTCGAAATGATCGCGATCCCGAGTCCACCCAGAACGCGTGGAATCTCATTGCTCTTCGTGTAAACGCGAAGACCTGGTTTACTGATTCTTTTCAAACCTGTAATAACACGTTCGTTGTTCGCACCGTATTTCAAGAAAACACGGATGATCCCTTGTTTGCTATCTTCAACAAATTCCGCATCACGAATGAATCCTTCACGTTTCAGGATGTCGGCGATTTGTTTTTTCATTGTAGATGCAGGCATTTCTACTGTTTCGTGACGAACTGTGTTCGCGTTACGAATACGAGTAAGCATATCTGCAATTGGATCAGACATAGTCATTGTGTATAAACCTCCTTCCCAAACAGGACTTTTTACCAGCTTGCTTTTTTCACGCCAGGAATCTGGCCTTTATAAGCTAATTCACGGAAGCAAATTCTGCAGATCTTAAACTTTTGCAGTACCGAATGTGGACGACCACAACGCTCGCAACGAGTATAAGCACGAACTTTAAACTTTGGTGTGCGTTGTTGTTTGACTTTCATTGAAGTTTTTGCCACTTAGCCTGACACCTCCTAAATAGTTTCGGAGAACAGGGTGTCTTTTATATCAGACGCCCGAAACGATATGCCAACATTACTTTGCGAAAGGCATGCCCAGCTGAGTCAGAAGCTCACGGGACTCTTCGTCAGTCTTGGCAGTCGTTACGATAACGATGTCCATACCACGAACTTTATCAACTTGATCGTACTCGATTTCCGGGAAGATCAATTGCTCTTTCAGACCAAGCGTGTAGTTACCACGTCCATCAAAAGCTTTTGTCGAAACACCATGGAAGTCACGTACGCGAGGAAGCGTGATGTTGAACAATTTGTCCAAGAAATAATACATACGCTCACCACGAAGTGTTACCTTAACACCGATCGGCATGTTTTCACGCAATTTAAAACCTGCAATAGATTTTTTTGCGCGAGTGATTACTGGCTTTTGACCAGCGATCAACTGCATGTCGTTCACAGCCGAATCAAGCACTTTGGAGTTTTGGACTGCGTCGCCAACACCCATGTTGATTACAACCTTCTCGATTTTAGGCACTTGCATTACCGATGTATAGCTGAACTTCTGCATCAAGGCAGGAGTGATTTCTTTCAAGAAACGCTCTTTCATTCTTGTTGTTGCCATGAATCATAGACCTCCTTTCATTAAAAAATAATTAGTCGATCACTTCGCCAGAACGTTTTGCAATGCGCACTTTTTTTCCGTTGTCCAATACTTTGTAACCAACACGAGTTACTTTTCCGCTCTTCGGATCAATGTGCATAACGTTGGAAACGTGAATCGGAGCTTCTTTCTCGATGATGCCGCCTTGTGGATTTAGCTGATTAGGCTTTTGGTGTTTTTTAATCATGTTAACACCTTCCACAAGCACACGGTTTTGACGAGGGTAAGCAGCGATAACGCGACCTTTTTTACCTTTATCTTTACCTGTAATCACCAGAACAGTATCGTCTTTTTTGACGTGCAGCTTGTTGTTATGGGATTCCAGAACTTTTTTCACTTTTGGCATTTCGTACACCTCCTACGGGCACATTTTAAGGTGAATTTAGATCACTTCCGGAGCCAAGGAAACGATTTTCATGAAGTCTTTATCACGAAGTTCGCGAGCAACTGGTCCGAAAATACGAGTACCACGTGGGCTCTTGTCTTCTTTAACGACCACTGCTGCGTTCTCGTCAAATCCGATGTAGGAACCGTCTTTACGGCGGATAGAACGTTTAGTACGAACAACAACCGCTCTTACTACATCACCCTTTTTGACAACGCCGCCTGGTGTTGCTTGTTTTACGGAACAAACGATCAGGTCACCAATTTGAGCTGTACGACGTCCCGTACCACCGAGCACACGGATACACATCAGTTCCTTCGCGCCGGAATTGTCAGCTACAGTCAAACGTGTAAATGGTTGAATCATTTATTTATCCTCCTTTCGGAAAAACTACACTACATTAGATTATAACAGCTTTTTCAACGATTTCGACCAGTCTCCAGTTTTTGTCTTTGGACAAAGGGCGAGTTTCCATGATTTTAACAGTATCACCGATTTGTGCGGTGTTGTTTTCATCATGAGCTTTGAATTTCTTTGTTACTTTAATGCGTTTATGGTAGAGATCATGTTTTTTGTAAGTTTCTACAGCAATCACAATCGTTTTGTCCATTTTATCGCTGACTACTTTACCGACTAATACTTTACGGGCATTACGTTCGCTCATTGTTGGCCTCCTTCCTAATTACAGGCGGAATCTCCACCCGGTCTGATATCTTAGCTAATCCCAAGTTCTCTTTCACGGATCACGGTTTTAGCACGAGCAATTTCCTTACGTACATCGCCGATCCGAGTCGGGTTATCAAGCTGACCGGTAGCGAGTTGAAAACGAAGGTTAAAGAGTTCTTCTTTGAACCCAGAGATCTTTTGTTCAATTTCAGCAGTGGTTAGGTTGCGAAATTCACTAGCCTTCATTTGCTTCACCACCCAATTCTTCACGTTTCACAAACTTAGTTTTGATTGGCAGTTTGTGAGCGGCAAGACGCATTGCTTCACGAGCAACCTCTTCCGGAACACCAGCAAGTTCGAACATGATCTTTCCTGGCTTCACTACTGCAACCCATTTTTCTACGTTACCTTTACCACTACCCATACGAACCTCAAGAGGCTTCTGAGTAATTGGTTTGTCAGGGAAAATTTTAATCCAAACCTTACCACCACGTTTGATATAACGAGTCATCGCAATACGAGCAGCTTCGATCTGACGGTTAGTAATCCATGAAGGTTCAGTAGCTTGCAAACCATACTCACCAAAGTTCAGTGTAGTGCCGCCTTTTGCACGACCCTTCATATGACCACGTTGTTGCTTACGATGTTTTACGCGTTTTGGTACCAACATGATTAGTTGCCTCCTTCCTGAGGAGCTTGTTTCTTAGCTGGAGGAAGAACCTCTCCACGATAGATCCATACCTTTACGCCAATACGGCCGTAAGTTGTATGAGCTTCCGCTGTACCGTAATCAATGTCGGCACGAAGCGTATGCAGTGGAACTGTTCCTTCGCTGTACCCTTCGGAACGAGCGATTTCGGCACCGCCAAGACGTCCGCCTACTTGAGTTTTAATTCCTTTTGCTCCAGAACGCATAGTTCTTTGGATGGCTTGCTTCAAAGCACGACGGAAAGAAACGCGACGTTCCAATTGTTGTGCAATGCTCTCTGCAACCAAGATTGCATCCAGCTCAGGATTTTTAATTTCAGAAATATTGATGTGTACCTTTTTACCGCCTGCGATTTTAGTAATTTCATTACGCAAGTTTTCAACTTCGGAACCACCCTTACCGATAACCATACCAGGCTTCGCAGTGTGAATCGTTACGTTGACGCGGTTAGCTGCTCTCTCGATTTCAACACGGGATACAGCGGAATCTTTCAATCTTTTTTTCAGATGTTCACGAATTCTAACGTCTTCTAGCAAAAGATCACCGAAATCTTTGCCTGCATACCATTTGGATTCCCAATCACGGATAATACCGATTCGGAGTCCGATTGGATTTACCTTTTGGCCCACACGTTTTCCCTCCTTATTTTTCAGATACCACCAGAGTAATATGACTGGTGCGTTTATTGATGCGGCTTGCACGTCCCATTGCACGCGGGCGGAACCGTTTCATTGTAGGACCTTGGTTCACAAAAACTTGCGATACAACCAACTTGTTCACGTCCAAAGAGTAGTTGTGGTCTGCATTTGCAATAGCAGAGTTCAACAGCTTCTCAACGACTGGAGAAGCGGATTTTGGAGTATGGCGAAGAATTGCGATCGCCTCACCAACCTGCTTACCGCGAATCAAATCGATAACGAGTTTAACTTTACGAGCGGAAATCCGTACGGATTTAGCATGTGCTTTTGCTTCCATTGAGTTTACCTCCTCTCAAACACTACGCTGTGTTGATTATCTTCTTGTTTTCTTATCGTCATCCGAATGGCCTTTATAGGTACGTGTTGGAGCGAATTCGCCCAACTTGTGTCCGACCATATCTTCCGTTACGTATACCGGCACGTGTTTACGACCATCGTATACACCAAACGTATGTCCGATAAATTGCGGGAAAATTGTAGAGCGACGGGACCAAGTTTTGATCACGACTTTTTTGTCCGATTCGTTCAAAACCTCTACTTTTTTCAGTAAGTAACCATCAATGAACGGTCCTTTTTTGAGACTGCGACCCATGTATGAATCCTCCCTTCGTTAAAACGTTGTCGTTCCTTAATATGTTAACGTGCGACTTAAGCGCACGTCTTATTACTTAGTACGACGACGAACGATGTATTTATCAGATGCTTTGCCTTTTTTACGTGTTTTGTAACCCAGGGTTGGTTTACCCCATGGAGACATTGGAGATTTACGTCCGATTGGAGCGCGACCTTCACCACCACCGTGCGGGTGATCGTTAGGGTTCATAACAACACCACGAACTTCAGGACGTTGTCCCAACCAACGGCTACGTCCGGCTTTACCGATCTTCACCAATTCATGGTCTTCGTTACCAACAGAGCCGATTGTAGCGCGGCAAACTTTCAGAACGCGACGAACTTCACCAGAAGTCAAACGAATTGTTACATACTTCTCTTCTTTACCAAGAAGCTGGGCTTCCGTACCGGCAGCGCGAACCAGTTGACCACCTTTGCCCGGTTTCAATTCGATGTTGTGGATAACCGTACCTACTGGAATGTTCTCCAAAGGCAAAGAGTTACCGATTTTGATATCGGAACCTACGCCGGAAACCACTTCGTCCCCTACTTTCAAGCCTTTAGGAGCGATGATGTAACGTTTTTCACCATCCACATAGTGGATAAGTGCGATGTTGGACGTACGGTTCGGATCATATTCGATCGTAGCAACGCGGCCCGGTATTCCATCTTTGTTACGTTTGAAGTCGATAATACGGTATTTACGTTTGTGTCCACCGCCATGATGACGAACCGTAATTTTACCTTGGTTATTACGTCCAGCTTGCTTGCTCAGAGGCGCCAGCAACGATTTCTCGGGCTGATTAGTTGTGATCTCCTCGAAAGTAGATACAGACATAGCACGTCTGGCCGGGGACGTCGGTTTATACTTTTTAATTGGCACTGAGTTTCCCTCCTTACTTTACAGTTTCAATTATACCGTTTCAAAAAACTCAAGCGGCTTACTGTCTTTGCTCAGCGTTACAAACGCTTTTTTCCACTCGCTCGTATAGCCGGAATGACGACCGTAGCGCTTTGGTTTTGCAGGAACACGAAGCGTGTTTACGTTACTTACTTTCACGTTAAAGATCGCTTCGATTGCTTTTTTAACCTCGACTTTATTGGAACGAATGTCTACCTCGAAAACGTATTTCAAGTCATTCATCATACCAGCCGTACGTTCGGTGATTACCGGACGTTTGATAATATCACGAGGATCCTTCATTACGCGAGCACCTCCTCTACCTTCTGAACTGCTTCCTTCGTAATGATCAGTTTGTCGTGTCCAAGCACGTCAAGAACATTAATGCCGTCTGCGGCTACAAACTTCACACCAGGAATATTACGAGCGGACAGAGCCACATTATCATCATAGCTAGGAGCTACGATCAATGCTTTACGGTCAGCTTTAAGGTTATTCAAAATGGCTGCGAATTCTTTCGTTTTAGGTCCGTTCAGTGTAAGAGCGTCCAATACGATGATTTCATTCTCAATCACTTTGGAAGACAAAGCAGATTTGATCGCCAAGCGACGAACCTTTTTAGGCAATTTGTAAGCATAGCTACGTGGAGTCGGACCAAATACAGTACCGCCACCAACCCATTGCGGTGCACGGATCGAACCTTGACGAGCGCGGCCAGTACCTTTTTGTTTCCAAGGTTTACGTCCGCCACCACGTACTTCAGAACGTCCTTTTACTTTGTGAGTACCTTGACGCAGGGAAGCCAATTGCATAACAACAGCGTCATGAAGAACGTGTTTATTCGGTTCGATACCGAATACTGCGTCGTTCAATTCAATTTCGCCAACTTGGCTGCCGCTAATATTAAAAAGTGCTACTTTTGGCATTTCGTGTTCCTCCTTTCTTCAGTTGTTTATTTTTTCACCGTTTCTAGTACTTTAACGAAGCTGTTTTTAGGTCCTGGAATGGAGCCCTTCACGAGCAATACATTACGTTCTGTATCGATCTTAACAACTTCAAGGCGTTGGATCGTTACCGTTTCATGCCCCATGTGTCCTGGCAGGTGTTTACCTTTAGGAACGCGGTTAGCTTGAATGGAGCCCATCGAACCTGGACCTCTGTGGTAACGCGAGCCGTGTGCCATTGGTCCGCGGCTTTGTCCCCAACGTTTGATAACGCCGGCAAAACCTTTACCTTTAGAAATACCTGTTACGTCAACGAATTCGCCTTCTGTGAAGACATCAGCCTTCAGTTCTTGGCCAACCTCGTACGCAGCAAGGTCGATGCCACGAAGTTCACGAACGTAGCGCTTAGGTGCAGTATTTGCTTTTTTCGCATGTCCTGCTTCAGGTTTATTGGATCTTTTTTCTTTTTTATCAGAGAAACCGAGTTGAATAGCTTCGTATCCATCGTTTTCCAGATCTTTCTTTTGCAGAACAACACAAGGGCCCGCTTCGATAACCGTAACAGCAAGTACGTTACCTTCAGGGGTAAACACTTGAGTCATTCCGAGTTTTTTTCCTAAGATACCTTTCATGTTGACACCTCTTTTCTTTTCCTAATCACAAATTACAATTTAATTTCGATATCTACACCGGACGGCAGGTCCAAGCGCATCAAGGCATCCACAGTTTGTGGAGTCGGGTTAACAATGTCGATCAAACGCTTATGTGTGCGCATTTCGAACTGCTCCCGGGAATCCTTGTACTTGTGTACCGCACGGAGAATAGTAATGATTTGTTTTTCGGTTGGCAGCGGAATTGGTCCGGATACACCTGCGCCCGAACGTTTAGCTGTTTCAACAATTTTCTCAGCGGATTGATCAAGAATTCTGTGGTCGTAAGCTTTCAAACGAATACGAATCTTTTGCTTTGCCATTTTAGTCCCTCCTTCTATCGCCCAATTTGGTATCGGACATACTCCGTGAAAATTTTCGGACATCCCTCCCATGGCAAAGGGGCCGGGTGTGTCAGTAACCTCTCACATCATCGCACAGTCACAAACAACATTAGTTATTATATCTAATAGTTCTGCCTATTGCAAGCAAAAACGAAAAAACAATGTATCTTATTTTGAAAAGATACAATTGCACTCGCAGCTCGCGATTTATTCAAGAGAAAAGCCCCCGCACCAGGGCGGGGGCTTCTTTTAGCTCCGTTCCAATACAATGTTACTCGTTCCAGTACAATGTTGCTTTATTTAAAGGCCAAAGCCTTCTTATTTAGAGATTGTTGCTACCGCACCGGCGCCAACTGTACGTCCACCTTCACGAATAGAGAACTTAGTTCCTTCTTCGATAGCGATCGGGTTGATCAGTTGAACAGTAACTGTGATGTTGTCACCAGGCATTACCATTTCGGAACCTTCTGGCAAAGTGATGATACCTGTTACGTCAGTTGTACGGAAGTAGAACTGTGGACGGTAACCTGTGAAGAAAGGTTTGTGACGTCCACCCTCTTCTTTAGTCAAAACGTAGATTTGAGCAGAAAATTCTGTATGAGGTTTAACAGAACCTGGTTTAGCCAATACTTGGCCACGCTCGATTTGCGCACGATCTACACCGCGAAGCAATGCGCCGATGTTATCGCCAGCTTGAGCAGAGTCAAGCAATTTGCGGAACATTTCTACTCCTGTTACTACGGATTTACGAGATTCTTCTTGAATACCGATGATTTCGATTTCGTCGCCCACTTTAACAGTACCACGCTCTACACGGCCTGTAGCAACTGTACCACGACCTGTGATGGAGAATACGTCCTCGACAGGCATCAAGAAAGGCTTGTCAGTGTCGCGTTCTGGAGTTGGGATGTAAGTGTCGATTGTTTCGAACATTTCAACGATTTTCTTAGCATAGTCGCCCTCTGGGTTTTGCAGAGCTTCACGAGCGGAACCGCGAATGATTGGAGTGTCGTCGCCTGGGAAGTCATATTCGCTCAGCAAGTCACGAACTTCCATTTCAACCAGTTCCAACAGCTCTTCGTCTTCAACCATGTCACATTTGTTCAGGAAAACAACGATGTAAGGAACGCCTACTTGGCGGGACAACAGGATGTGCTCGCGAGTTTGCGGCATTGGGCCGTCAGCTGCGGATACAACCAGAATCGCTCCGTCCATTTGTGCAGCGCCAGTGATCATGTTTTTAACATAGTCGGCGTGACCTGGGCAGTCAACGTGTGCATAGTGACGGTTAGGTGTTTCGTATTCCACGTGTGCTGTGGAGATTGTGATACCGCGTTCGCGCTCTTCTGGAGCTTTATCGATTTGGTCGAATGCTACAGCAGCACCACCGTAAGTTTTGGACAATACAGTTGTGATTGCAGCAGTCAAAGTAGTCTTACCATGATCGACGTGACCAATAGTACCGATGTTAACGTGCGGTTTGTTACGTTCAAACTTAGCCTTTGCCATTTGAACAATTCCTCCTCAATAACTTGTTTTATTTTTAGGCTGCCGGCTTCCTCTTGGAAAAACCTTGATTATACCGGTCAGCTGATACATTGTATTACTCGCCGCCCTTGGTTTTGGCAACGATCTCTTCAGCAATGCTCTTCGGAACCTCTTCATAATGAGAAAGCTCCATGGAGAACACGCCGCGTCCTTGTGTACCGGAACGAAGTGTAGTCGAGTATCCGAACATTTCGGACAAAGGCACCTTCGCACGAATGATTTGAGCTCCACTACGGGAATCCATACCTTCAATCCGACCACGACGGGAGTTCAACATACCCATTACGTCACCCATGTATTCCTCAGGAACCGTTACTTCAACTTTCATAATCGGCTCAAGCAATACCGGTTTACATTTGTCTTTCGCTGCTTTCAGCGCCATAGATCCGGCAATTTTAAACGCCATTTCATTGGAATCGACATCATGGTATGATCCGTCCACAATTGTAGCTTTAACGTCCACAAGCGGGAAGCCTGCGATAACGCCATTTTTCATTTGTTCTTCAATACCAGCAAGAGCAGGAGCGATGTACTCTCTAGGAACAGAGCCGCCGACTACCTTACTTTCGAATTGGCTACCAGTACCTGGCTCAAGCGGTTCGAACTCAACCCATACGTGACCATATTGACCACGACCACCGGATTGACGAACGAATTTACCTTCGACACGTGCTGGAGCACGGAACGTTTCACGGTAAGCAACCTGTGGTTTACCCACATTGGTTTCCACCTTAAACTCACGGCGCATACGGTCGATGATGATATCAAGGTGAAGCTCACCCATACCTGCCAAGATGGTTTGGCCTGTTTCTTCGTTAGTATGAGCGCGAAGAGTTGGATCTTCTTCGGTCAATTTACCGAGGGCAACAGACATTTTATCTTGGTCGGCTTTGGTTTTAGGCTCAACCGCGATCTCGATAACCGGATCAGGGAAATTCATGGACTCGAGAATAACTGGATTCTTCTCATCACACAGTGTATCACCTGTACCTGTATCTTTCAAACCTACGGCTGCCGCAATATCACCGGAGTAAACTACAGTGATTTCTTGACGGCTGTTCGCATGCATTTGAAGAATACGTCCGATACGTTCGCGCTTGCCTTTTGTTGCATTCAATACGTATGAACCCGATTGAAGAACACCGGAGTATACACGGAAGAATGTCAGCTTACCAACGTAAGGATCCGTCATGATTTTGAAAGCCAATGCAGAGAAAGGCTCTTCATCGGAAGAGTGACGTTCAACTTCCGTACCATCTTCCAAATGTCCTTGAATACTTGGCACGTCAGTAGGAGCCGGCAAGTAGTCGAGAACAGCATCCAGCATGAGCTGAACACCTTTGTTACGGTAAGAAGATCCACAGATAACTGGGAAAATTTTAACTTCTACAACACCTTTACGAAGAGCGGCTTTAATTTCGGCAACCGAAATTTCTTCGCCTTCCAGGTATTTCATTGTCAAATCTTCATCCAGTTCAGCGACCTTCTCGATCAATTCATTACGGAGTTCTTCAACTTTATCTTTGAATTCCGCAGGAATTTCGGTTTCTTCGATATCTTGACCAAGATCATCTTTATACATATGAGCTTTTTGTTCAACGATATCGATGATACCAGTAAAATCATTTTCTGCGCCGATTGGCAATTGAATCGCAACTGCGTTCGCTTGAAGGCGATCACGCATGTCGGAGACAACATTCAGGAAGTCGGCACCAATGATATCCATTTTGTTTACATATGCGATCCGTGGAACGCCGTAGCGATCAGCCTGTCTCCATACGGTTTCGGACTGAGGCTCAACGCCTTCTTTCGCACTGAAAACACCAACTGCTCCGTCCAATACACGAAGGGAACGTTCAACTTCAACAGTGAAGTCAACGTGCCCCGGGGTGTCGATGATATTGACGCGGTGACCTTTCCAGGCAGCGGTCGTCGCAGCGGAAGTAATCGTGATTCCGCGCTCTTGTTCTTGTTCCATCCAGTCCATTGTCGCAGCGCCTTCGTGAACTTCACCGATTTTATGCGTACGTCCTGTGTAGAACAAGATCCGCTCTGTTGTTGTGGTTTTACCCGCGTCAATATGAGCCATGATCCCGATATTACGTGTATTCGTCAAGGAGAACTCTCTTGCCATGAAATGGGTCTCCCTTCAAAATTGAAGTTATTTTTTTGAGCTGAATCCTACCAGCGATAGTGAGCAAACGCTTTGTTCGCTTCAGCCATTTTGTGCGTATCTTCGCGTTTCTTCACGGAAGCGCCTGTGTTGTTGGAAGCGTCGATAATCTCAGCTGCCAAACGCTCTTCCATCGTTTTCTCGCCGCGGTTGCGGGAGTAGTTTACGAGCCAACGTAAACCCAGGGAAGTACGTCTTTCTGGTTTTACCTCGATTGGTACTTGGTAGTTGGCACCGCCGACACGGCGTGCTTTAACTTCCAGGACTGGCATGATATTCTTAATAGCTGCTTCAAAAACTTCCATCGGGTCATTCCCCGTACGTTCTTGGATAAGCTTGAACGCATTGTACAGAATGCTTTGAGCAACGCCTCGTTTTCCGTCGAGCATGATGCGGTTGATCAGGCGGGTAACCAACTTGCTGTTATATACCGGATCTGGCAACACGTCTCTTTTGGTAACTGGACCTTTGCGTGGCATGGATATCCCCCTTTCTTACATGTTAAACCGACTTATTCGGTTTATATTCATTAGGATTTTTTAGCTTTAGGGCGTTTTGCGCCATATTTGGAACGAGCTTGCATGCGGTTGTTTACGCCTGCAGTATCCAAGGCACCGCGAACGATATGGTAACGTACACCTGGAAGATCTTTTACACGACCCCCGCGAATCAGCACTACGCTGTGTTCTTGCAGGTTGTGTCCGATACCCGGAATGTAAGCAGTCACCTCTACACGGTTCGTCAAACGAACACGAGCATATTTACGAAGTGCGGAGTTTGGTTTTTTTGGAGTCATAGTACCTACACGAGTGCATACTCCGCGTTTTTGCGGGGCACTGATGTCGGTAGCTTCACGTTTCAAGGCGTTAAAACCTTTTTGCAAAGCTGGTGATTTCGATTTCTCGATTTTGGCTTGACGTCCTTTACGAACCAGTTGGTTAATAGTTGGCATTGTGGTTGCCACCCCCTTCCTCAATTTTTCCTGTTGCTTCACAAACCATTTCTAAGCCCACAGACCCAGGCGGTTCATAAAAGAACAAATGAAAAGTCTTTGCCGTCAAGAATCCATTCTCTTAGACAAAAACGTTCCTTACCCTATTGTTTTACGATAGCAGCCATGGCGGCTCCCACTTCAATCCCACATGCAGCTCCGAGATTTTTCATTGTATCTACAAGAGTCACCTTGACTCCTTGCTTGTTGCACAAAGCAATGATGTTGGAAGTGAGGCGTGGATCTGCGTCTTCTGCCACATATACTTCAGAGGCGAAGCCCAATTCGACCATACGGATGGTTTGTTTGGTACCGATTTTGACATGAGCATCTTGCAGTCCTTGTTCTTTAGACATATCTCATTCCTCCGAAAAGACACAATAGCATATAGGCTACTCACGCACCTTTGCTATATTAGCATTGACTATAAGCAATGTCAAGACAATTATAGACTATAGTTTGCTTAACAAAGAAATACTTTTCATTTCAAGAAAAAGCGCCGGAACACCGTCTAACAAAGCCGTAATCTAGAAGCTTCATCAGAGATGCAATGTTCCGGGCCCATCATGCCATTTGTTAACGTTTTATTACTCGGCCGAAATCGGTTCGAGTTCTTCTGACGAGGATTGCTCCCCTTCCGGTTGGGCAAATTTCACACTACGGTAACGATTCATACCTGTACCCGCAGGGATCAACTTTCCGATAATAACGTTCTCTTTCAGACCAAGCAACTGATCGACCTTGCCTTTTATAGCTGCATCGGTCAGCACGCGTGTGGTCTCTTGGAAGGAAGCTGCTGACAAGAAGGAGTCAGTTTCCAGAGATGCCTTGGTTATACCAAGCAGAACCGGTTTGGCTACCGCTGGCTCTTGGCCGCTGAGAATCGCTGTTTTGTTTGCAATTTCATATTCGTGCACATCAACAAAGGAGCCTGGAAGTAGCGTTGTATTCCCCGCATCAAGGATACGGATTTTACGCAACATTTGGCGAATCATAACTTCCACGTGCTTATCATTGATCTCTACGCCCTGATTCCGATATACGCGTTGAACTTCCTGAAGGATATAGTTCTGTACCCCGCGAATACCTTTAATGCGCAGCATTTCTTTAGGGTCGATTGAACCGTCTGTCAGTTCATCCCCGGCTTCCACAGTCATGCCTTCGCTTACGCGCAGACGAGAACCATACGTAACCGAATAAGTTTTCGTTTCAGCTTCACCCTGAATGTCGATCTCACGGCGATCTTTACCTTCACGAATTTCTTTAACTGTACCGTCAATTTCACTGATGGTTGCCTGACCTTTAGGATTACGTGCTTCGAAAAGCTCCTGAATACGCGGCAAACCTTGTGTAATATCATCGCCCGCTACACCGCCTGTGTGGAATGTACGCATTGTAAGCTGGGTTCCTGGTTCACCGATGGATTGCGCCGCGATAATACCAACTGCTTCACCAATCTCAACGTGTTTGCCAGTAGCCAGATTGCGACCGTAGCATTTCTTGCAGACGCCATGTTTGGCACGACAGCTTAGTACAGAACGAATTTGAACCTTTTGTACACCAGCTTTAACAATTGCTTCAGCTTTGTCGGAATCAATCAATTCGTTACGGCTAGCCAAAATCTCGCCAGTCTCCGGATGACGTACCGTTTCAAAGCAATAGCGACCTTCCAGACGGTCATAGAGGTCCTCAATAACTTCTTTACCGTCCTGAATACGGCTTACTGTAAAGCCTTTATCCGTTCCACAATCTTCTTCACGCACGATAACATCCTGTGCCACATCGACTAGACGACGAGTAAGATAACCGGAGTCAGCCGTACGAAGTGCTGTATCCGCCAAACCTTTACGCGCTCCGTGAGTGGAGATGAAGTATTCGAGTACTGTCAGGCCTTCACGGAAGTTCGATTTAATTGGGAGCTCGATAATACGACCGGATGGATTTGCCATCAGACCACGCATACCGCCGAGTTGGGTAATCTGTGATTTGTTACCCCGCGCTTTGGAGTCAACCATCATCATGATAGAGTTATAGCGATCCATGGACTTCATCAGCACTTCGGTAATATCATCTTTGGCTTTGGACCAGATATCAATAATCCGGTCATAGCGTTCCTCGTTCGTAATCAGACCACGACGGTATTGATTCGTTACGACTTGCGCTTTATCCTCAGAACCTTTAAGAATTTCTTTTTTCTCCACTGGCACGATAACGTCCGATACAGCAACAGTTACACCTGCACGAGTAGAATACGTAAAGCCAAGCTGCTTGATTTTATCCAAAATCACAGCCGTTTCTGTTGTATGGTAAGTTTCAAAGCAACGGGCAATAATGTTACCAAGGTAATCCTTACCTACGCCGCTAGCTTGCGGAGCATTCTGAATCGCTTCTGTAAGATTTACACCCTTCTCGTATACAAAGAACTCCTCAGCAGTACCATAAAGCAGGTTTGCACGGGTAGCATCATTGATGTACGGGAAGCTGGCCGGGAAAATTTCATTGAAGATGATTTTACCAACCGTGGTGATCAGCATTGCATCCTGTTGTTTTTCAGTAAAGCTCGTTTTATTCAAAGCTTTAACCGGAATAGCTACACGAGCATGAAGACCCGCTGTACCGCGCTGGTAAGCCGATATAGCCTCGTTCATGTTACGAAGGATCATGTTGCTGCCTTCTTCTTCTTTGTTATCCATAGTCAGATAGAAAGAACCAAGGACCATATCCTGGGAAGGAGTAACAACAGGCTTGCCGTCTTTCGGATTCAAAATGTTACCGGAGGCCAGCATGAGCAAACGAGCTTCTGCTTGGGCTTCCGCAGACAACGGAACGTGAACCGCCATTTGGTCACCGTCAAAGTCGGCATTGTATGCCGTACATACGAGCGGATGCAAACGAATTGCACGACCTTCAACCAAAATCGGCTCAAACGCCTGAATACCGAGTCTATGCAGCGTAGGGGCACGGTTCAGAAGAACCGGATGCTCCTTGATTACTTCTTCGAGCACATCCCATACTTCTGCACTCACGCGCTCTACTTTACGTTTCGCGCTCTTAATGTTGTGTGCAAGACCTTTGTTCACAAGTTCTTTCATAACAAAAGGCTTGAACAGTTCCAAGGCCATTTCTTTCGGCAAACCGCATTGGTACATTTTCAAGTACGGACCTACAACGATTACGGAACGACCGGAGTAGTCAACACGTTTTCCGAGCAAGTTTTGACGAAAACGTCCTTGTTTACCTTTCAGCATGTGGCTGAGGGATTTCAAAGGACGGTTACCCGGACCTGTAACAGGGCGACCACGACGACCATTATCGATCAGGGCGTCAACAGCTTCCTGTAGCATCCGTTTTTCATTCTGTACGATAATATCCGGAGCACCCAGATCTAGCAGGCGTTTCAGACGGTTGTTACGGTTTATAACACGACGGTACAAGTCATTCAGGTCAGAGGTAGCAAATCGTCCACCATCCAGCTGTACCATCGGACGGAGCTCCGGAGGAATAACAGGCAGCACATCCATGATCATCCAGTCCGGCTGGTTGCCGGAGTTACGGAAAGCCTCAATCACTTCAAGACGCTTGATCGCACGGTTGCGGCGTTGTCCTTGAGCTGTACGCAGCTCTTCTTTCAGAAATTCCAATTCTTTGTCTATATCCAAATCTTGAAGGAGCTTCTTAACCGCCTCAGCACCCATACCAGCCTGGAATCCATAGCCGTACTTTTCACGGTAGCTCCGGTATTCTTTCTCGGACAGGAGTTGCTTTTTTTCCAATGGCGTATCTCCTGGATCAGTTACAACATAAGATGCGAAGTAAATGATCTCTTCCAGAGATCTTGGAGACATATCAAGAGCAAGACCCATACGGCTCGGAATGCCTTTAAAGTACCAAATATGCGATACAGGGGCAGCCAGCTCGATGTGACCCATACGTTCACGACGAACCTTAGCGCGGGTAACCTCTACGCCACAACGGTCACAGACAACACCTTTATAGCGCACGCGTTTGTACTTACCGCAATGACATTCCCAGTCTTTCGTAGGTCCGAAAATTTTCTCGCAAAATAGTCCTTCTTTTTCCGGTTTAAGCGTACGATAGTTAATCGTCTCCGGTTTTTTGACTTCTCCGCGGGACCAAGAACGAATCTTTTCGGGGGAAGCAAGCCCGATTTTCATATATTCGAAATTGTTAACGTCCAACAAGGAGCAACCCTCCTTAACCAAATCCTGAGTTTTTAGGTTTGATACCGCCCGGCAGCACCGGGCGGTATCAAGAAGCCTGATCCATCCTGTAGAGAATGGTTCGAGGCATATAACAAAGCTGATATGATTCAGTCAGCAGACAAACTATTCTACGCCAACCTCAGAGCCTTCCAGATTCAAACTCAGCTTATCGCTGGTTGTATCATCTTCATCATCAAGCTCTCTCATTTCGATCTCTTGTTCGTCTTCAGACAGAATCTTCACGTCCATACCCAAGCTTTGCAGCTCTTTGATCAAGACCTTGAATGATTCAGGCACACCCGGTTCAGGAACATTTTCACCTTTGACGATGGATTCGTAAGTTTTAACACGTCCAACCACATCATCGGATTTAACAGTTAAAATTTCCTGAAGCGTGTAAGCCGCGCCGTAGGCTTCCAGTGCCCATACTTCCATCTCACCGAAACGCTGACCACCGAATTGAGCTTTACCACCCAACGGCTGTTGCGTAACGAGAGAGTAAGGACCTGTAGAACGAGCATGGATTTTATCGTCAACCATGTGCGCCAGTTTGATCATGTGCATGACACCGACAGTAACTTCTCGTTCAAAACGATCGCCTGTACGTCCGTCATACAACACTGTCTTACCATTGCGCTGCATGCCTGCCTCTTCCATCGTATCGAACACGTCATACTCCTTGGCACCATCAAATACAGGCGTTGCCACATGAATACCAAGACGCATTGCGGCCATACCCAGATGAATTTCAAGCACCTGTCCGATGTTCATCCGTGAAGGTACGCCCAGCGGGTTCAGAACGACCTGTACTGGTGTACCGTCTGGCAAGAAAGGCATATCTTCTTCAGGCAAAATACGGGCAACGACACCCTTGTTACCGTGACGTCCGGCCATTTTATCGCCTTCGGAAATTTTACGTTTTTGAGCAATATATACACGAACCAGTTGGTTCACGCCTGGTGGCAGTTCGTCGCCATTCTCACGTGTAAATACTTTGACGTCCACAACAATACCGTCTGTTCCGTGAGGAACTCTCAAGGAAGTGTCGCGAACCTCGCGTGCCTTCTCACCAAAGATCGCATGCAAGAGGCGTTCTTCGGCTGTCAACTCCGTCACACCCTTAGGTGTTACTTTACCAACGAGAATGTCACCTGCGCCGATTTCGGCACCAATGCGGATAATTCCACGCTCATCCAGATTACGGAGCGCTTCTTCACCGACATTCGGGATATCACGAGTGATCTCTTCCGGTCCAAGCTTCGTATCGCGGGCTTCGGATTCGTATTCCTCAATATGAATGGAGGTGTATACGTCTTCCTTAACCAGCTTCTCACTCAACAGGATCGCATCCTCATAGTTGTAACCTTCCCAAGTCATGAAGGCAACGACAACGTTACGTCCCAATGCCAACTCGCCCATCTCTGTGGAAGGGCCATCTGCGAGAATATCGCCAGCTTTCACCACATCGCCTCTGTTGACGATTGGACGTTGGTTAATGCATGTTCCTTGGTTCGAACGCATAAATTTGTGTAATTTATACTTAACGATGTCGCCCTTCACTTCGGAACCATCTACGGTTTCGATACGGCGCAACCAAATTTCGTTAGCTGAAGAACGTTCGATCACACCATCGTATTTGGATACAATACAAACCCCGGAATCTTTCGCAGCTTTATGCTCCATTCCTGTTCCGACCAAAGGAGACTTTGGAATCAACAATGGAACGGCCTGCCGCTGCATGTTGGAACCCATCAACGCACGGTTGGAGTCATCGTTCTCCAGGAACGGAATCAGTGCAGTTGCCACGGACACAACCTGTTTAGGTGATACGTCCATATAGTCAACACGACTACTTGCCATTGGAATGATGTTATCAGACTGCTTGTTGTAACGGACAATGACGACCTCTTCCTTAAAGGTGCTGTCCTCTGTCAGTTCCTCATTTGCCTGGGCTACGATGTAGTTATCTTCTTCATCAGCCGTCAGGTAATCAATTTGGTCTGTAACTTTTCCGGTTTTCGGATCAACCCAGCGATAGGGAGCTTCGATAAATCCGTACTCGTTGATACGCGCGAAGGTAGACAAGGAGTTGATCAAACCAATGTTTGGTCCCTCTGGTGTCTCGATAGGACACATGCGGCCGTAGTGACTCGGATGGACGTCACGTACTTCCATGCCCGCGCGTTCGCGTGTCAAACCGCCGGGTCCGAGTGCGGACAAACGACGTTTGTGGGTCAATTCGGCAAGCGGATTCGTCTGATCCATAAACTGCGACAACTGGGAGCTACCAAAAAACTCCTTAATCGAAGCAATTACTGGACGTATGTTAATCAGCGCCTGTGGCGTAATCACATTAGCATCCTGAATCGACATTCTTTCGCGCACCACGCGTTCCATACGGGATAAACCTATACGGAACTGGTTCTGAAGCAATTCACCTACAGAGCGCAAACGACGGTTGCCCAAATGATCAATATCGTCTGTGCTTCCGATTCCATGAAGTAAGTTAATAAAATAACTGATGGAGGAAATAATATCGGCAGGCGTAATATTTTTAACCGATTTATCAATATTTCCGTTGGCAATCAGTTTTACAACTTTACCATCCTCAATCGGCGAGAATATGTCGATCGTTTGAAGAGGAATATCGTTGCTTTCCAGCACGCCAGTAGCAACATGATACGTACGGTGTCCTACCGATTCCTCCAGCTGGGCCAAAATCTCGTCCAACAGGCGGCGATCCACCATTTGTCCTGCTTCAGCGATGATTTCACCGGTTGTCGTATCAATTAAAGTCTCAGCAAGCCGTTGATTGAACAGACGGTTTTTGATGTGAAGCTTTTTATTGATTTTGTAACGGCCTACGTTGGCCAGATCATAACGTTTTGGATCAAAGAAACGTGCAACGAGCAAGCTCTTTGCATTATCCAGTGTAGGTGGCTCACCCGGACGAAGACGCTCATAAATCTCAATCAGCGCTTTTTCCGTAGAGTCCGTATTGTCTTTATCAAGAGTATTACGGATATATTCGTCATTGCCGAGCAAATCCAGAATCTCAGCATCAGTGCCAAAACCAAGCGCACGCAGCAACACTGTAACCGGAATTTTACGGGTACGGTCAATCCGGACATAGATAATGTCCTTCGCATCCATCTCCAGTTCGAGCCAAGCCCCCCGGTTAGGAATTACCGTTGCGGTGTATGTTGTTTTCGCATTCTTGTCGACTTTTGTGCTGAAATAGACGCTGGGAGAGCGAACCAACTGGCTGACAATAACCCGTTCCGCACCGTTAATAATAAACGTACCCGTATCAGTCATCAGCGGGAAGTCTCCCATGAATACTTCCTGCTCTTTCACTTCCCCGGTCTCTTTATTAATAAGCCGGACTTTTACCCGAAGCGGTGCTGCATACGTTACGTCGCGTTCCTTTGCGTCGTCAACGGTATATTTAGGTTCTCCGAGAGAATAGTCGATAAACTCCAAAATCAGATTTCCTGTGAAATCCTGAATTGGCGAAATATCCCGAAACATCTCCCGCAATCCTTCCTCCAAAAACCAATCATAGGATTTTTGCTGGATCTCAATCAGGTTCGGAACCTCAAGTACCTCGTTAATACGTGCATAACTGCGCCGAGTGCGTCGACCATATTGAACAAGATGTCCTGCCAACTTAAACTCACCCCTCATGTCTACTCACTTTAAAAATTCATTGCGAACCTTTGTTTGTGACCTTATAATAAGACACATACAGAAGATTCAATCCACAAATACAGAAAAGCCCTTACTCGAATGCATTCGAAAAAAGAGCGACGTATCTGCAGAATCCTCTTACCGGAAGATCTTCATCACTTGTAGATTTGCCCAAAATGATTGTATTATACGTAATAAGTATAATTACTATACCCTTCTACGCATAAACCTATTGACATTTCAACAAACTAAAGCCATGGAGGGCATCCTAATACTGACATTTTATAATAATATCACAGACCAGGATTCAAGTCAATGGTCCTTTTGCATTTTTCTAAAACTTTTTTTCTGCCTTCAAAATACGGTAGCCTTTATCCTTCGTAACTTCCTCCACACGTCCGAAAAGGCTCTCGATTTTAGTGCTTGCCGAAGGGGCACCCTGCTTTTTCTGAATAACCACCCACAAAGCCCCACCTTCATTTAAATGCTCATAAGCAAGCTCAAAAATGGTATGCACGGTTTCCTTACCCGCACGTATAGGCGGATTCGTTAGAATCACGTCAAAACGATCAGCTTTCACTCTCTCAAACAGATCGCTTTGCTTTATGGTCACATTGGTAATCCCATTCCGCTCCGCATTCTCTATTGCCAGTTGAACGGCTCGCTCGTTAATATCCACCATTGTAACGTGACCATCCGGTACAAGCGCTGCTGCTGTCAAACCAATCGGTCCATAGCCGCACCCTACATCAAGCACCGAAGCCTGCGCAGGAAGCTGCATCGCCTCAATTAGCACACGGCTACCGTAATCAATCCCCTGCTTGGAGAAAACGCCTGAATCGCTGGCAAAACGGTATGTTCGCCCCCGCAGCACTGTTTCGAGGCTCCTCCGTTTATGCGCCGTTTCTGGCCGTTTGGAGTAATAATGATCAGACATTCATGACCACCTCCTTGGTTGTAATACCATCATAGCCTTCACTATAACGTCTCAGACATGCTTGTACTGCCGTTTTACAGCAACAAACCCCTTGAAGATCACCTCAAGGGGTTTGTTTTAGTAGATTGTCCGCTAGATAGCAGTCAATTATTTCACTTCTACGGAAGCGCCTGCTTCTTCCAATTTTGCTTTCAAGGAATCAGCTTCTTCTTTCGCAATTTTTTCTTTCAGTGGTTTTGGAGCGTTGTCAACCAGTTCTTTTGCTTCTTTCAGGCCAAGACCTGTGATTTCGCGAACTGCTTTGATAACGTTGATTTTGGAAGCGCCAGCGCTTGTCAAAATTACGTCGAACTCGGATTGCTCAGCTTCTGCGCCGCCGCCTGCTGCGCCACCTGCTACAGCTACTGGAGCTGCTGCAGTTACGCCGAATTCTTCTTCGATTGCTTTCACGAGATCGTTCAGTTCCAATACGGACATACCTTTAATTGCTTCCAAGATTTGCTCTTTACTCATGGTTGAACCTCCATTTAAATTCTTATTTTTTTGTTTTCAATCTGCTATACAGCAGCTTTAGACCCTAACTTATGCGCTTTGCTCTTCTTTTTCTGCAACAGCTTTAACTGCAAGCGCGAAGTTGCGCACAGGAGCTTGAAGCACGCTGAGGAGCATGGAAAGGAGACCTTCGCGGGATGGCAGTTCTGCCAGCGCTTTGATTTCCTCAACACCGATAACACGGCCTTCTACAACTGCACCTTTCAGTTCCAGCGCAGTGTTTTTCTTAGCGAAATCATTCAAGATTTTAGCTGCAGACACTGCATCATCTTTGCCGAACGCGATTGCAGTAGGACCTGTCAATACTGCGTCCAGTTCAGTCAATTCTGCTGCCGCAGTTGCACGACGGAGCAGCGTGTTTTTCAGCACTTGAAACTCGATTCCGGCTTCGCGAAGCTGCTTACGCAGCTCAGTTACTTGGGCAACATTCAGACCGCGATAGTCAGCAACCACAGTCGTTACGCTCTCGCGCAATTTTGCAGCTACAACTTCAACAGCTTCTTGTTTTGCTTGAATCACTTTTGCATTTGCCAAACTGTACACCTCCTGATCAATTTATCCGCTCTGCTCGACCAACCTATCCGGTGATCGCCCAAAGCTACCTTCATGAGCATGAAAAAAGCCTCCGTAGAGTACGAAGGCTTGATAAATCCACATGGACGGGACGAGCCCGTCACATGAAACGTTCTATCATAACACCTCGGTAGGAAATTAAGCCCAGAGGCACCTACTGTCTACGGTAAGCATATTCAACTTTAATGGTCAGCCACACGGACTCACAACTTTTACAGAATAACAAAATCAATTGAACGTGTCAATTAAAATATTATTTGTAAACAGATGCGTTCACACGAGCACTTGGTCCCATAGTCGAAGAAATAGCGATGTTTTTCAGGTATACACCTTTAGCAGCCGCTGGCTTCGCACGGTTCAAGGCTTCGATCAAAGCTTTAAGATTCTCGTTCAGTTGTTCAGCACTGAAGGATGCTTTGCCGATTGGCGCATGAATTTGACCCGCTTTGTCGAGACGGTATTCGATTTTACCGGCTTTAATTTCTTGAACAGCCTTGGCAACGTCGAAAGTAACTGTGCCTGCTTTAGGGTTTGGCATTAGGCCTTTACCACCGAGCAAACGACCCAGTTTACCAACCTCACTCATCATATCAGGTGTCGCAACGCAGACGTCGAATTCGAACCAGCCTTGTTGAATTTTGTTGATCATATCTTGATCGCCAACAAAATCAGCGCCAGCAGCTTCGGCTTCTTTCACTTTGTCACCTTTTGCAAATACCAGAACACGTTGTGTTTTACCCGTACCATGCGGCAGGACAACAACACCACGAACAGCCTGGTCTTGTTTACGGGAATCTACGCCCAGACGGACTGCCGCTTCAACAGTTTCGTCAAATTTAGCAGTTGCGCCTTTTTTCACCAATTCAACGGCTTCCAAAGGCTCATAAGTCGCTTCGCTGTCAATCAACTTAGCGGCTTCCAAGTATTTCTTACCATGTTTAGCCATAATCTTTTCCTCCTTATGTGGTATTAGCGGATATTCCTCCCACACTTACCGGACAGTCAAACTGTCGGCACACGAAGACTAATAAAAATTAGTCTACGATGGTGATACCCATGCTGCGAGCAGTACCTTCAACCATACGCATTGCCGATTCTACGGAAGCTGCGTTAAGGTCAGGCATTTTTTGCTCAGCAATTTGACGAACGGTAGCGCGATTTACAGTTGCAACTTTCGTTTTGTTCGGTTCACCGGAACCTTTTTCGATTTTAGCAGCAACTTTCAACAGCACAGCAGCCGGTGGAGTTTTGGTGATGAACGTAAAAGAACGATCTTCAAACACCGAAATTTCAACCGGGATGATCAGGCCTGCTTGATCAGCAGTACGAGCATTGAACTCTTTACAGAATGCCATGATGTTGACACCTGCTTGACCCAAAGCCGGACCTACTGGAGGCGCTGGATTAGCTTTACCTGCAGGGATCTGCAGTTTTACCATTTTGATTACCTTTTTTGCCACGGATGACACCTCCTTGACTCAATAGTGGTAGACGGACCTAATGATCCTCCCACAAGAAACCTGTAAGAAAAATCTATATTTTCTCCACCTGAGTATAATCCAACTCAAGCGGGGTTTCCCGTCCAAACATGTTAACGTGAACCTTAAGCTTGCTCTTCTCAACCAAAATTTCTTCCACGGAGCCCACAAAATTCGCAAAAGGACCAACTTTAATTCGCACGGATTCCTTAACATCGAATTCGATCTTCGGTTTCGGCTCTACCATGCCCATATGCTTCAGAATCTGTTCAACTTCTTCTGGAAGCAAAGCTGTCGGTTTGGAACCCGAGCCTGTTGATCCTACAAATCCCGTAACACCTGGTGTGTTGCGCACAACGTACCAAGAGTCGTCGGTTTGAACCATTTCGACCAAGACATAACCAGGGTAAACTTTACGCATAACGGTCTTTTTCTTACCGTCCTTGGTTACCAGTTCTTCTTCCATTGGAACAAGAACGCGGAAAATCTTGTCCTCCATGCCCATGGACTCAACGCGTTTCTCCAAATTGGCTTTGACTTTGTTCTCATACCCTGAATAGGTATGAACGACGTACCATCTTTTTTCCATATCAAGCCACCTGGAACCCTTCCTAGATAATCGCTTCGATCACAGCGGAAATGCCGATATCGAGAACCCAAAAATAAATCGTGACAAACGCAATCGTCCCAATGACAATCAGCGTATAGTTGGTCAGTTCTTTACGATTGGGCCAGCGAACCTTCTTGAGTTCAGCCCAGCTTTCAGAGAAAAAGGAAAACAGAGACTTGAAACTGCGTTTCACGCCGACTACACCTCCAAAAACTATCTGGTTTCCCGATGAGAAGTCTGTTCGTTACAGGACTTACAGAATTTCTTCATCTCCATGCGGTCGGGGTGATTACGCTTGTTTTTCGTCGTTGTGTAATTTCTTTGTTTGCATGTTGTACAAGCCAAAGTAATAATTACCCGCATGATGTGCACCTCCCGAAGACATCCAACACCGGAAGTCTCATAATTGATCCTAAAAAAAACCGCGAATTTAGGCCTACCTAAAACACTTTATCACACGCGGTTTTGCATGTCAACGAATGTTTGCATACATTTTGCAGTCCCGGCTGTGGTGCATTTTAACATCTGTTCATCCTTTAAAAATCATCTCTGAAAAACCTCTCCAAGATCCATGCGATATCTATTATTTATCTTTTTCAGTATAAATCATTCTTAACACATATAAACCTGCATATCCTGCCCTTAACGAATAAAAAAAGACTCAAACTCGAGCCTTTTCCCTGCCAGCCTCTACTTTCAGCTATCCCTTACTTCCAAATACTTTTCAAGTTTGCGCTTGACCCGTTGCAGCGCATTATCAATAGATTTCACGTGGCGGTCAAGGTCCTCGGCAATTTCCTGATATGAACGTCCGTCCAGATACAACATAAGCACCTTCCGTTCCAGCTCGCTCAGAATCTCGGACATCTTGTCCTCAAGGCCCACAAACTCTTCCTGATTGATAATCAGCTCTTCAGGATCACTTACCTGTGTTCCGCAAATCACGTCCAGTAACGTCCGATCAGACTCTTCATCGTAAATGGGCTTGTCCAGAGATACGTAGGAATTCAGAGGAATATGCTTTTGTCGTGTGGCCGTCTTGATTGCCGTAATGATCTGTCTTGTAATGCACAGCTCGGCAAAGCCCTTGAACGAAGCAAACTTGTCTCCCTTAAAATCACGAATAGATTTGTAGAGACCAATCATGCCCTCCTGAATAATATCCTCGCGATCAGCGCCGATCAGGAAGTAGGATCTGGCCTTGGCCCGCACGAAGTTCCGATATTTATTAATCAGAAACTCCAGTGCCTCCCCATCACCTTCATGGACTGCTCCGACAATGTCTTCATCATTTTTGTAATCAAACTTTGACAACATGATATCCTTGAGGTCCACACTCACTAACAATCCCTCCGGCTGCAACGCAAGGTACCCGTTACTCTCTCAAATATACGACAAGTATACGCGATGTAACCTGATACCGTCAACCACAACAGCCTAAAAAAGAAGAGAGCTAACAAAATTGTCAATGGTTTCAAAATGGGGAAGTATCCAATTAATGGATTTTCTTTCTCTAGACTATTCTCTTCTCCAGCGCTCAAACAGCTTTCGAAGTTCCGGGCTCAGCTTGGCTTCCAGCGAATTGCGGGACAACTTAGCGCTATCCTGCTCTATCCGCTTTTTCACTTCCTTTTCAGATTCCTCAATCTCGATCAGAAGTTCACGCGCTGACACCCTGAGCGCTCCTTGCCCAAAAGCAACATGTTGCTCCACCTGATCACTTGTCGCTACATAAATGCTTCTTCTCCGGCTGCCTAGCTCCCGAACCAATCGCTCAATGCACTCGTCAGCGGTCTCTTTTTCTTTTGTAAAATAAATCTGGACTTTACTCTGGGCATACGTTTTACCCAATCCTGGCACCCGGTAAGCATCAAAAACGACAATGACTCTTCTGCCGGAATACGCCTGATGATCCGCGAGTCGTTCAAGCAGTCTGTCCCTCGCTTCCTGCATCCCAGATTGTACCAGTGCGGAAAGTTCGGGCCAGGCTCCAATCATGTTGTAACCGTCCACAAGCAGAACATCCCGCGTGTCAGCCATATCATTAGCCCCGTGCCTGTCGTCCGCGCAACACTTCGTACATCACGACACCTGCGGCTACAGAAGCATTCAGGGAATTGATTTGCCCAGCCATCGGCAGCTTAACGAGTACGTCACATTTCTCGCGGATCAAACGCCCCATCCCTTTATTTTCATTACCAATGACGATGGCTACTGGCCCTGTGAATACACCATTTCCAAAAACCGGGTCCGTAGCTGTCACATCTGTGCCAACTACCCATACGCCTTCCTCTTTGAGACGGTCGATGGTTTGCCCCAAATTGTTCACACGCGCCACCGGAACATATTCAACCGCCCCCGCTGATGTTTTAGACACCGTTACAGTTACTGCCGCCGAACGTCTTTTCGGCACGATTACGCCATGTGCCCCTGTGCAGTCCGCTGTCCGAAGGATAGACCCTAGATTATGCGGATCTTCAATCTCATCCAATAGGATCAAAAACGGCTCTTCTCCCTTACTACGGGCAGTTGCGAGCAGTTCTTCCACTTCAACGTAGGCAAAAGGTGCAGCCTGTGCTACCACTCCCTGATGCTGTATTCCCGGAACCATTTGGTCAAGCTTACGCTTGTCCACCTGTAAAACAATGATCCCCGCTTTTTTTGCTTCAGCTGTAATAGGCAATGTCAGGTGCTTTTGTGCATTATCCGCAATCCATATTTTATTTATCGTTCTGCCTGAGCGAAGCGCCTCCGTTACCGAATGCTTACCGGCAATCCATTCTTCTTCCATTTCTATTTCCTCCCAGGAAACGGCGGATGCTTAGCGCATTTGGTCCGCTCGTTCCCAATTAAGATTTTTCTGTATTTTCCATTTGTGCAATACCATAAGTTATCAATTCTCTCAATCTATTCAACCGTCCATCGCTATAGAGAAAGCCGATCAATGCCTCCAGCGCAGTCGCGTGACGGTACTCAAGTACATCAGCGTTTTTGGGAAGGCTTCCTGACTTGGCATTTCTGCCTTGTCGGACAATACCACGTTCTTCCTCCGTCAGCACCGTCTCCAGCAGCACGAGCATACGGCTCTGCGCCTTGGCAGAGACCAGCCCTGTGGCTCGCCGATGTAAATGGTTCGGGCGCAGATTGGGCTGCGCCAGCAAATATTGCCGCACTGCGACCTCATACACGGCATCGCCAATGTAAGCCAGTGCAATCGGCGGCATCAGGCGGGCTGGCTTAGACGCAGGATACGGGAACCAGTTTCCCGCATCCTCCGCCCCCCCCATGTTCAGTGGCTTATCACTCATTTTCGCCGCCACCGCATACCCTGTGCCGTATCCTCAAGCACAATGCCTTTAGCAGCTAGCAGATCGCGAATTTCGTCGGCTCTACCCCAGTTTTTGGTTTTACGAGCTTCGACACGTTCCGCAATCAAATGTTCAATTTCATCATCCAACAATTCTTCCCTCGGTTCCGCATAAATACGGAGTACGTTGTTCATCGCATGAAAAGTATGCAATACAGTCTTCAATTCCGCCTGATTTACGACATCGCGCTGCAACAGATGATTCGCTTCGCTAACCCAGTCAAACACAGCAGTAATCGCGTCAGGTGTATTGAAATCATCATCCATTTTTTCGCCAAACTGCTGCAAAATTCCGTCAAGCTTGGCTTGCAGCTCCACCGCCACTTCCCCGTTGCTTTCCAGCGCATTGGCTAAACGATGATTCACGTTGGTAACTGCATTGGCAATCCGTTCGACGCTGTTCTCCGCCTGACTCATCGTCTCATGATTGTAGTTCAACGGATTTCGGTAATGCGTCGACAGCATAAAATAACGTAAAGCCTCGGGTTTGTGACGGGCACGCAGATCTTTAACCAAAATACCATTACCGAGTGATTTCGACATTTTTTCATTGTCAATGCGAATATATCCGTTATGCATCCAGTAACGGGCCAATGGCTTACCCGTAATCACCTCGGATTGTGCACATTCGCATTCGTGATGCGGGAATTGCAAATCCTGTCCGCCCCCGTGAATATCCAGCGTATCCCCCAGATAGTGGCGGGCCATGGCAGAGCATTCGATGTGCCAGCCCGGGCGTCCGTTGCCCCAAGGACTTGACCAATAAATTTCTCCTGGCTTGGCAGCCTTCCAGAGTACAAAATCCTCGGCATTTTCCTTACGTTCATCCACATTAATGCGAATCCCGAATTGAAGCTCCTCCAGATTCTGACCCGACAGCTGACCGTAGCATGTGAATTTTTTCGTCCGATAGAACACATCGCCATCATTCTCATAAGCATAACCTTTATCTACCAGTTCCTTAATAAAATCAATAATCAGATCCATGCTCTCGGTTACACGCGGATTCATGCTGGCGGCAGGAACATTCAATCCTGTCAGATCCTCATGGTAGGCTGCAATAAATTTCTCAGCAACTGCCGAAACATCCATATCAAGTTCCCGAGCTTTGCGAATCAGCTTATCATCAACATCCGTAAAATTCACCACATAGTTCACATCATAACCCAAATACTCCAGGTAGCTGCGCACCACGTCAAACACAATTACAGGTCGTGCATTACCAATATGAATGTAATCATAGACGGTAGGTCCGCATACATACATTTTAACCTTTCCAGACTCCAGTGGCACAAAAGGCTCTCGGCTCCTCGTCATTGTATTATAAATTTGAAGCGGCATCGTTATGTTCCTCCCTCATGAAGATTATCCTTGTAATTTATTCTCTTGAGTCACCTGATGTTTCTGAGTAGATCGCTCATCCTTCAAATCAGACAATTCTGCGCGTAATCGTTCTATTTCCAATTGAAGCTCCCGCAAAGAATCCACAACCGGATCAGGTAGCTGGTGACTAAGTCGGTCTGGACGTCTGCCGTCCTGTCTGACCACTCGACCCGGGATCCCCACCACCGTACTGTTTGGGGGAACCTCTTTAAGCACAACCGAGTTGGAACCAATGTTGGACTGCGCCCCAATTGTAAAAGAGCCCAATATCTTGGCGCCGGAGCCTATAACAACATTATTCCCAATGGTAGGATGGCGCTTCCCCTTCTCTTTCCCTGTCCCTCCAAGAGTGACCCCCTGGTATAATACGACATCATCACCAATCTCGCAGGTTTCCCCAATGACAACTCCCATGCCATGGTCAATGAACAGCCGATCCCCAATACGTGCGCCGGGATGGATTTCAATCCCTGTCATAAACCGCGATACCTGAGATATAACACGGGCAATAGTACACCAGTTTCGCAGATAAAACCAATGTGCGACTCGGTGTGCCCAAAGGGCATGAACGCCGGAATACGTAAAAATAACCTCCAGCTTGCTCCGGGCGGCCGGGTCATTATCCAAAACAGTCTGAATGTCGGATTTGATATGTCTGAACATGTCGCCCTCCTATTCCCCCATTTCCTTGCTATATCTCCACATAACTCCATGTTTCGCCAATTTTCGCATTCGTCAACACACTTCGACATTTTCACCTATAACGAGCTTGAGTCCGATAAAAATGAAAAAGCGCCTCCGCAGCCTAAGCTGCAGAGACGCATGAACGTGGTCCCACTCTGCTTCGAGCATACCTGCTGCATATAAGCAGACAAGCCCGTCTTTGGCGTCCGGTAACGAGAACGATTCGGCACACCCTTGCTATATCAGCAGTCGACGCTAATTAAGGTTCGGGCGCACGGCTCCCAGGTGCATTTCCTCCGCAGGTCATCTGGACGGCTTCCAGCCCCGGGGGGTCCCCCTCGGCCATCCTCTCTGGCAAATGCCCTTATGCAGTGTACTTCTCCTGTTCTCAGCCTTTACACGTAAATATCAATCCGTATCAATGGAGTCATTATAGCGAAAAGACAACAAATTGACAAGAAATATCAGCCTTTAATTTGTGCTCTGAGACGGTCCAGCACCTTGTCACGTCCAAGCAAAAAGATCGTTTCGTTCAAATCGCGTCCATGAGTTTGGCCTGTAAGGGCCACACGAATCGGCATAAACAGCTGTTTCCCCTTAAAGCCAGTTTCCTTTTGAACTTCCTTGATCAGCTTGGCCATTTGTGGAGCCGTAAATTCCTCACTCGCTTCCACCTTGCCAGCAAAGGCTTTAAGCACCTCAGGAACCTGCTCTTCAGCCAGCACAGCCGCAGCTTCCGTATCAAGCTCCAGATGCGAACGGAAAAACAATTCAGACAAAGCCACAATGTCGGACGCAGAGTTCATTTGTTCCTGATACAAGCGAACAAGAGCCTTGGCCCAGTCCTGCTGCTCCGCAGATAATTTAGCCGGCAAAAGTCCCGCTGTCTGCAAATGAGGAATCGCCATGCTGGCAATTCGCTCAGGATCAGCCTTTTTAATATAGTGATTGTTCAGGTAAGCAAGCTTGTTCGTATCAAAAACAGCCGGGCTTTTGGACAAACGGTTGGGATCGAAAATCGAAATCAATTGTTCCCGGTCATAAATTTCTTCTTCGCCTTCCGGGGACCAACCCAGCAGCGCAATAAAATTGAATATAGCTTCTGGTAAGTAGCCTAATTTGTCGTACTGCTCCATGAACTGAATAATGGACTCGTTGCGTTTGCTAAGCTTTTTGTGATCATCGCCCACGATCAATGTCATATGACCAAAGATGGGAGGCTCCCAGCCAAGCGCTTCAAAGATCATCAATTGTCGCGGTGTATTGGAGACATGATCCTCGCCCCGCAGCACATGCGATATTTTCATCAAGTGATCGTCCACTGCCACTGCAAAGTTATATGTCGGAATACCGTCTTTTTTGACGATAACAAAATCGCCACTTTCCTTCGAATTGAACGTGATTTGGCCTTTGACCATATCATTAAACGTATATTCACGATCTTCCGGTACGCGGAAACGGATACTTGGCACACGCCCCTCCGCTTCAAATGCCTGACACTGTTTCTCCGTCAGATCACGGTGCTTCCCGGAGTAGCGTGGTGTCTCCCCTCGTTCCGTCTGTTCTTCACGTTCGCGTTCCAGCTCTTCTTCGGTGCAGTAGCAGCGGTAAGCCAAGCCACGATCCAGCAGATCCTGCCAATACGTTTTGTATATATCCAGGCGCTCGGTCTGACGGTAAGGTCCATACTCTCCCCCGACATCCACGCTTTCATCCCAATCCATACCCAACCATTTCAAATATTTAAGCTGGCTTTCTTCCCCGCCTGCAATGTTACGTTTCACATCTGTATCTTCAATACGGATAATAAACTTGCCACCTTGGTTCCGAGCATACAAATAATTAAATAATGCCGTTCTGGCATTTCCAATATGCAGATGCCCTGTTGGGCTTGGGGCATAACGTACACGAACTTCCGTGCTCATAAAATCTCCTCCAAATCTTAGTTCTCAAGATGATAGCATACCCTTAACAAGACAGACAACCGATTGAGCAGCAATCCCTTCACCTCGCCCGGCAAAGCCGAGCTGCTCTGTCGTAGTCGCCTTGACGTTTACCTGGGATAGCTCCTCCGCTTCCAGCACACGAGCGATAACTTCATTCATCTGCGGGATGTAAGATGCCATTTTGGGCTTTTGTGCAATAATCGTAGAATCAATATTCCCCAAGCGATATCCCCGCTCTTTGGCCAAACTCCATACATGCTCCAGCAGCTTGAGACTGTCGGCATCCTTGAATTCCGGATCATTATCCGGAAAGTGCTTCCCGATGTCCCCTAGACCGAGCGCGCCCAGAATGGCGTCGCTAACCGCATGCAACAGCACGTCAGCATCGGAATGACCCAGCAATCCCTTTTCATAAGGAATATTCACGCTTCCGATAATGCACGGCCTTCCTTCCACCAACTGGTGAACGTCAAACCCTTGTCCCACTCTGATCATCTGATATCCTCTCCCTCTGTCTTTACCCATAACTCCGCCATATCCAAGTCCTCAGGCGTGGTAATTTTGATATTTTTGTAGCTGCCCTGAACGACAGTAACTGGAATTCCTAATCGCTCGACCAGCATCGAATCATCTGTCCCCAAAAATCCTGCCTGCTCCGCTTCCTCGTAGGCCCGCAGAAGATCGGAAAGACGAAAAGTCTGTGGCGTTTGAATGCTCCACAGACTTCGGCGATCCGGCGTTGCCGTAATGATACCATCCCCGTTCACTTGCTTGACTGTATCCTTTACAGGCACCGCCGCTACAGAAGCACCGGTACGCATAGCTGTCTCCAGACATGAACGTACAAGCTCAGGCTGAATGAGTGGGCGTACACCATCATGCACCATCACCCAATCTGCTTGCAGGTGGCTCAGACCGCGATATACCGAATGCTGACGTTCACTGCCTCCAGGCACTACCTGTACGTTCTTGCCGATTCGGTATTGACGAATCCATTCTTGACAGCGCTCGACATCTTCTGCCCCCGTCACCATCACCATTTCATCCACTTCGGGCATGGCTGCGAATATCTCAAGTGTATGTATGAAGATGGGCTTGTCCCGCAAAAGCAAAAATTGCTTACTTTCCGGCGTTCCCATACGGGAGCCGCGCCCAGCCGCCACAATGACGACTCCTACCCGATTGTTCATTGAAATGACTCCTGCCTTGATCGCTCTTGGACGATCCGTATGATTACACATCTACTTCATCATACAGCGTTTATTGAGCTTTTTCCAATAATTTCGGTTTGGCAAAAATCATACGGCCCGCAGAGGTCTGAAGTACACTCGTAACCAGCACCTCCATCAGAGAACCGATGTAGTCACGACCGCCTTCCACAACGATCATTGTACCATCGTCCAGATAAGCCACACCTTGCCCATGCTCCTTGCCGTCTTTGATAATCTGCACCATAATTTCCTCACCGGGCAGCACTACAGGCTTCACTGCATTTGCCAAGTCATTAATATTCAGCACCGATACACCTTGAAGCTCGCATACCTTATTCAGGTTAAAATCGTTCGTTACCACCTTACCTTGTAGCACCTTTGCCAGTTTGACCAATTTGCTGTCAACCTCTGAAATCTCCTCAAAATCGCCTTCGTAAATCAATACATTTACATCCAGCTCTTTTTGAATCTTGTTCAAAATATCCAGACCACGCCGCCCACGGTTACGCTTGAGCAAATCCGACGAATCTGCAATATGCTGAAGCTCCTCCAGCACAAATTCGGGAATAACAATCGTTCCTTCAATAAAACCCGTCTTGCAAATATCTGCAATACGTCCGTCTATAATCACGCTGGTGTCCAAAATTTTATGTTCCTCCAGCTTGCGTTCTTCCACACCCGTACCTCGACCAAAAAATCCCGAACTCCAAAATGAGGACAGCTCGTCCCGCTTTTCCAGTCCGACCATCAAGCCCACATATCCGCATACGATGGTAACAGCCGTTTGAATCAGTTGACCTGGTGCTCCCAGCCATGACAAGAGCGGATAAACTGCTAAGGAAAGGATCAAGCCCACCGCTAGTCCAATCGCACCTGCCATCATCTCGTTCATCGGAATCCGTACCAAACCTTCAATCCCCTGCTGTAACCGATTGGCCACAGCTGTTCCAGCGAGCGAGCATCCAGCCATAAACAACACAGCTCCCACAATCATCCAAACAGCCATTCCCGGCAAAGAACCATCACTTAACCAATGGGGCAACCATGATACGATGCCTCCTACCCGATGGTATAACGTATAGCCGAACCACGCTCCGCACAAACCTGTAAAAGTTAAAATAGCCTTTCTCCACATCGAGTGTCTATACCTCCTTTGTTTTCTTTTCATACACCCTGTAATTATTGGATATACATCACTTCTCTTACCAGTATGATCCAATTTTCACCCAACTAACCCTATGTATTTGATTTTTATGCATAAAAAAAGCACCTATCTCCCTGAAGTGGTCCAAGGAAATAAATGCTTAATTGATTTCTCGCTTAATACTAATGCTGTGAATGACGATATTGATCATCCTGTTCTTCCTGAGTGGAACGTCCCCGACCGCGCCCACGTCTACGTGACAGCTTACGGATATTGAGTTTCATGCCATACAATGCATACAGCACCAACGGTACGAAAATCAGCTTCGATAATTGATCCGGAAATTTAACCGCCAGTACAACGGCAGCAATTACAACCCATGGAGCGATCCAGATCGCTTTCTTCGGAAGGCCCACCTTTTTTAAGTTCGGATATTTCATCGAGCTGACCATCAAATAAGAGACAAGCAGCATCGCAATCGACATGTATAACAGAGAAATATCGTTATGGAATAAGGACAAAGTGGCTAACACACCACCTGCTGCCGGAATCGGCAAGCCTGTAAAATAACCCGGTACACCGGGACGTACATTAAAACGAGCCAAACGTAACGCTCCGCACATCGGAAAAATAGCCGTAACCGTCCAGGCCAAAGCCGAATTAGCATCATGAAAAGCAACCATGTACATAATAACTGCGGGAGCTACACCAAAAGATATCATATCTGATAAGGAGTCCAGTTCTTTACCGAATTCGCTCTGGGCATTTAGCGCCCGGGCCACTCGTCCATCCAGTCCGTCCAACAGCATGGCGACAATAACCATAATAGCGGCAAGACTGTATTTTCCGTCTACGGCCAATAAAATGGCGATCATTCCGAGAAACAAGTTACCCAAGGTAAACATGTTCGGAATTGATTTGGTAATCATCTCTTCACCTCAATGTATGAATTGTTCCATTATAATCCTTTCACTGTATTACATTTACATTTGCCTGTCAATGAAAACTTGTTCCTGCAATCGTTTGAGTCCCTCTTTAATGGTGCGTGCACGGACTTCTCCAATGCCATCCACTTCATCCAGTTCTTCAATCGTCGCTGTCATGACTTGCGGAAAACGTCCAAAACGCTCTACCAGATTATGAATAATCACATTCGGTAGACGCGGTATTTTGTTCAACACCCGATAACCGCGCGCCACGATATATTCCTCTGATGTCGCAGCCGAAGACGGGTAACCCAGCAAACGCACAATATGATTTGCATCCAGCAGCTCATCGTCCGTGGAACGCTTGAGACCCAATATAATGCCACGGATTTTCTCATCGCTATCGTCTTTGGCATAATCCTTATACAGCAGCCAAGCCTCTTCCTCAATATTACTGACAAGCTCATCCATCTGCATGCTAATCAAACGGCCCTCATTCCCCAGCTCGTTGATAAATCGTTTAATTTCCATTTTGATGCGCAGCACCATTTCGATCCGTTGGATAACATTTACAACTTCAGGCATGGTCACCAACTCTTCAAATTCAGATGCAGTTAAATTCGTTGAGGCTTGCCCCAGCACGGATCTATACTTTTCCAGCGTCTGAATGGCCTGATTAGCTTTCGTTAAAATAACCCCGATTTCCTTGAGCGCATATCGCAGCGTTCCCTGGTACAACGTAATAATATTACGCCGCTGAGAAATCGACACGACTAACTTGCCAGTTTGCTTGGCAACCCGCTCCGCTGTCCGGTGACGAATACCCGTTTCAATCGAGGAGATGGAAGAGTCAGGAATCAGTTGCGTATTTGCGTATAAAATCCGTTTCAAATCCTCACTCAGTATGATTGCGCCGTCCATCTTGGCAAGTTCATACAAATAGTTCGGCGAAAAATCACAGTTAATCGAGAAGCCGCCGTCCACGACCTCCATTACCTCCGGGCTATAGCCAACGACCAGAAGAGCGCCCGTTTTGGCGCGCAACACGTTTTCCAGTCCGTCGCGAAAGGGAGTTCCCGGTGCCACAAGCCGCAGCAAATCATTCATTTTATCCAGTTGGCTCGCTTCTTTCATTCTCATTGCCCCCTAATCTAATGCGGCTGCCAATGCATCTGCCACCGTTCCTACTCCTACAATCTGTATCCCTTTCGGATGCGTCCAGCCCTTCAGGCTCTTTTCCGGCATAATCACCCGTTTAAAACCCAGCTTCTCTGCTTCCCGCACACGCTGCTCCGCTCTGGATACAGCACGCACCTCCCCCGTCAGCCCTACCTCGCCAAAAATCACATCATACGGCTTGGTAGGCGCATCTCGAAAACTGGAAGCAATACTCACCGCTATTGCCAGGTCCACCGCTGGTTCATCCAGTTTTACGCCTCCAGCTACATTTAGATACGCATCCTGATTTTGCAAAAACATGCCCATCCGCTTTTCCAACACGGCTATAATCAATCCCATTCGATGATGGTCAACCCCTGTACCCATTCGGCGTGGAGAAGGAAAATGCGTGGTCGCAATCAGCGCTTGCAGCTCAACCAATACAGGTCGGGTTCCTTCCATACTGGCAACGACAGTCGAACCAGCCACCCCCAGCGGTCGTTCGGACAGAAACAGCTCCGAAGGATTCGACACCTCACGCAAGCCGCTTTCAGCCATTTCAAAAATACCAATTTCATTCGTAGAACCAAAGCGGTTCTTAACTGCACGCAATAGCCGATACGTATGATGACGCTCTCCTTCAAAATAAAGCACGCAATCGACCATATGTTCCAACAGACGCGGGCCTGCAATGGCCCCTTCCTTGGTCACATGTCCTACCAGCACCGTTGCAATACCTAGTCCCTTGGCAATCCGCATAAAACGTGAAGTACATTCCCGCACCTGTGCTACACTCCCCGGCGCACTCGTCACCTCAGGCAAATATACGGTCTGGATAGAATCAATCACCAGAAACTCCGGTTTCAGGCTGTCCACCGCTTCTTCAATCGTCTCCAAATTCGTCTCACATAATACGTATAGGTTGGGGGACAAGGCACCAAGGCGGTCTGCACGCAGCTTCGTCTGGCGGACCGATTCCTCACCTGACACATACAGCACCCTCAGACCGGTTAAGGCCAGCTCATTCGATGTCTGTAGCATAAGCGTAGATTTCCCAATCCCTGGATCACCGCCCACCAGAACCAGTGAACCCGGCACCACGCCTCCCCCGAGCACGCGATTCAATTCGCCAATTCCCGTCAAAATTCGTGCTTCTTTGCCACTCTCCACCTCAATAATAGGGAGTGGCTTATCTTTTGTGCTATGAGTAAGAAGGGAAGAACCCATTCCTTGAGTTTTTACAACGCTTTCCGTTTCCTCCACCATGGAATTCCATGCCTGGCATCCGGGACATTTTCCATACCATTTGGGCGATTCATAACCGCACTCTGTACAGGAAAATTTAGTTTTCACTTTAGCCATACTTTGTTCCTTGGCTCCTTATTTGACAACTATCAATGTCGGATTTATCTTCATACAGCCGGAAAGAGCTGTAACAATAAAAGTTTACCATTGAAGCTTGGCGGACGTAAAGCGATATCACAAACTTTTCCAAAGCTCTTATCCGACCGCTCCACAGAGCTTTATACACAAAAAGGGTGCCCTCGCCACAGCTTTTCAGCCTGCGAGACACCCTTTCGTACTTCTTTTATTGTGCTAACCTATCGTACCTCTATCCTTTTGGGCAAAAGCCGATTGATTATCGTTAACTTTTATTGCCTGCTCAGGACTTCGCGGATACGTTATCCTTTTTTGTAACGGTCAACGCACCGTTCTCTTCATCAATAAAGAGAGAATCACCTTTAGTGATATTACCCGACAGCAACTCCTCAGACAGACGGTCCTCGATATGCTTCTGGATTGCACGACGTAGTGGACGCGCACCATACGCCGGATCAAAGCCTTCCTTCGCAAGGAATGCCTTAGCCTTGTCTGTCAACTCAAAGTCCACCTCGTACTCATTCAGACGCTTACGCAGCTCTTCGGACATGAGGGACACGATTTCGGCGATGTGTTTTTCTTCGAGAGAATGGAAAACGATAATTTCATCAATCCGGTTCAAGAACTCGGGACGGAAGCTTTTCTTCAGTTCATCCATCACTTTGCCCTTCATGTTATCATAATCCGCACCAGCGTCCACAACAGCTGTAAAGCCGAGCGTGGAGTTGCGTTTGATCGCCTGTGCACCCACATTGGATGTCAGGATGATGAGTGTGTTGCGGAAATCGACAACACGGCCTTTGGAATCCGTCAGACGTCCATCTTCCAGCACTTGCAGAAGAATGTTGAATACTTCTGGATGTGCTTTTTCAATCTCATCCAGCAGTACGACGGAGTAAGGTTTACGACGTACCTTCTCAGTCAATTGGCCGCCTTCTTCATATCCAACATATCCTGGAGGCGCTCCTACCAGGCGGGACGTGGAATGCTTCTCCATGTATTCGGACATATCGATTCGGATAACCGCATTTTCATCTCCGAACATGGATTCAGCCAACGCGCGTGCCAGCTCAGTTTTACCAACCCCGGTTGGACCGAGGAAAATAAAGGAGCCGATTGGACGTTTCGGATCTTTCAGTCCGGCACGTGCCCGGCGAATAGCCCGACTAACTGCCTTAACTGCTTCATCCTGCCCAATTACCCGCTCATGCAGCAATTCTTCCATGTTCAACAAGCGATGCGTTTCTTCCTCTTTCAGCTTGCTAACTGGAACACCTGTCCAAATCGCAACGACCTGAGCAATATCCTCCGGTGTTACTTCGGAATCTGTACGTCCCTGTTGCTCTTTCCATTGGTTTTTCGTAACATCCAGCTCTTCACGAATTTTCTGCTCTGTATCACGCAATGCAGCCGCCTTTTCGAACTCTTGGCTTTGTACAGCCGAATCCTTTTCCTTACGAATATCTTCCAGACGGTTTTCCAGCTGTTTCAAGTTTGGCGGTACCGTATAGGAATTCAGCCTTACCTTGGAACCTGCTTCATCAATAAGGTCAATTGCTTTATCCGGCAGGAAGCGGTCGGTGATATAACGATCTGACAATTTTACTGCCGCTTCAATGGCTTCATCCGTAATTTTCACACGGTGATGCGCTTCATAACGGTCACGCAGGCCGTACAGAATTTGAATAGCTTCTTCTGGAGAAGGCTGATCTACCGTAATCGGCTGGAAGCGACGTTCCAAAGCAGCATCCTTCTCAATATATTTGCGGTATTCGTCCAGCGTTGTCGCACCGATGCATTGCAGCTCGCCACGTGCCAGAGCAGGCTTTAAAATGTTGGAGGCATCAATGGCACCTTCAGCTCCACCAGCACCAATCAGCGTATGCAGCTCATCAATGAACAATACGATGTTTCCTGCTTGACGAATCTCGTCCATAATCTTTTTCAAACGATCCTCAAATTCACCACGATATTTGGTGCCTGCTACTACAGAGCCCATATCCAGTGTCATTACACGCTTGTCGCGCAATGTTTCGGGAATCTCATTGGCAATAATTTTTTGCGCCAATCCTTCGGCAATTGCTGTTTTACCTACCCCTGGCTCACCGATCAGAACCGGATTGTTCTTTGTACGGCGACTGAGCACCTGAATTACACGTTCAATTTCCTTACTACGCCCAATGACAGGGTCCAGGTTGTTCTCCTTCGCAGATGCCGTCAAATCACGTGCCAAGCTGTCCAGCGTTGGTGTGCTGACATTAGCTGGAGCACCATGATGGCTGGAAACAGCCTCGCTGCTGCCGAGCAATTGAAGCACTTGCTGACGTGCTTTATTCAGGCTGATACCCAAGTTATTCAGTACACGAGCTGCTACACCTTCGCCTTCACGGATAAGACCAAGCAAAATATGCTCCGTACCTACATAAGTATGGCCCAGCTTACGAGCTTCATCCATAGACAGCTCGATGACCTTTTTGGCGCGTGGAGTATAGGCAATGTTCGTCGGTTGTTCTTGACCGCGTCCAATCAGCGTTTCCACTTCATCCTGAATTTTTTCCAGTCCCAGCCCTAAACCAATCAAGGCTTTCGCTGCAATTCCTTCACCTTCACGAATGAGGCCGAGCAAAATGTGCTCCGTGCCAATGTTGTTGTGTCCCAATCGAACAGCTTCTTCCTGAGCCAAGGCAAGCACTTTTTGTGCGCGTTCCGTAAATCTTCCAAACATCATATATCCTGCACCTCCACAGTGTGTATTTCAGATCATTCTCTATATTAAAGGGTTGTGCCTAATTTTTGCCGGATCAGCTTCGCCCGGTACATATCGCGCTCACCGGTATTCATTTTATCACCAAAGCTTTTTTGCAGAAATCCGGGCTGCGTCATCACATTCAGCTCATTCATCGTTGCCGTGGATGGACGCTCCAAAATCCCCAAGTCTACGCCAAGACGTACATCGGACAACCGCTGTGCGGCTTCCTTAGATTCCAGTACCGCTGCATATGACAAAATACCGAATGAACGCATCACCCGATCTGTAATCCGCAGCATGGACTCATTCATCAGCCGTTCCCTGGCGGAACGTTCATGCTCTATAATTTGCAGCACTACGCCATGCAGATTTTCGATAATTTCCGCCTCGGTCTGTCCCAGTGTAATTTGATTGGATACCTGAAACAGATTGCCGACTGCTTCACTGCCTTCACCATAAATACCGCGAACGGTAAGACCTACCTGTGAAACAGCAGACAAAATGCGGTTAATCTGATGAGTCATGACCAATGCGGGCAGATGCATCATCACCGAAGCTCTCATCCCTGTGCCGACATTCGTCGGACAACTGGTCAGAAAGCCTCTACGATCATCAAATGCATAATCGACATGCGCCTCAAATGCATCATCAATAACCATAGCACGTTCCCAAGCTTCTCTAACCTGACATCCCGGATATAAGCACTGGATACGCAGATGATCCTCTTCGTTTATCATAACACTAACCGATTCATCATCGCTAATCAAAACAGCACCGTTACGAGATTCGTTCGCCAAATTAGGGCTAATCAAATGCTTCTCAACCAGCACCTGCTTGTCGATCTCATCCAACTCGGATATTTTCAGGGTATGAAAGGTACCAAAGCGTCCTAAATCATCATACTGAAGGATATCCGTCAAGCGTTGAAGTGCTTCTTCCGACTGCTGGTTGGTAGCAAGCATGGGAAAAGGCAGATGCTGCAAGTTACGCGCAATTCTTACCCGACTGCTAATGACAATCTCCGAATCCGCAGCATCACCACGCATCCAATCACTTAGCGGCTTTTCCGTAAACCGGATATTGGGCATTACGCATCCCCTCCTACTCTTCACAAACTTTACTCTTCAGTCATTTCTTTTTCAAGCTTTCTGATTTGATCCCTAAGCTCAGCGGCTGATTCAAATTCTTCCTGTACAATATGCTGTTGCATCTCTTTTTTCAGATCATCAATTTGCCGTTTAACCTTCAATCGGCCTCCGGTGCGAACCGGAACCTTGCCCACATGGCTCGTGCTGCCATGCACACGCTTGAACAGCGGGTCCAGACGGCTGTCAAAATATTGATAGCACGACGGGCACCCAAAGCGCCCCAGCTTACTGAACTGTGCATAGGTCATGCCGCAATCCTTGCATTGCAGGTTTTGCGAACCACTGTGGCCTGGAGTCTGGCTCTTTGTGCTGGAGTCAAAATCCAGCATCCCCGACAACAAGCTATGAATCGAAAAGCCGTTAGGTGTTCCAGGGATCATCTCCCCTTTTTCCTTCGCACACGTCTCACAAATATGAAACTCTGTCTTTTCGCCATTCACGATTTTGGTGAAATGCAAAGTTGCCGGCCGTTTATTACATTCTTGGCACAGCATAAAAGCACCTCCTTCAGCGTCAAGATTTTTGAAAATCCCTACATCTAAATCTTGAATCACACGCTATCTGGCCACCAGCAACGAAATCAGCATAGCTTTAAGCAGCCTTGCCCGCAACTGGTCACGATAGGGAAGTTTCAGCAATAATGTGTCCCTTGATAAAGCGGCCTTCATTAAACTAGCTTCCCTTTTGCTTAAAAAATGTGCTTCTTCCAGCTGATAAATCAGACCTTCTGCTGCCGATTGGCTAATTTCCTCTCCAATGCTTTGATGGAGATGGGTATGGATCGCATGCTGTGCGGGCAGTTGAATTCGCTGAATGCGAATGTAACCCCCACCACCGCGCTTACTTTCCACCACATAGCCTTTTTCCAGCGTAAAACGGGTACTGATTACATAATTAATTTGCGACGGCACGCAGGAAAAGCGGTCAGCCAAATCATTACGCTGAATTTCCACTAAACCTTTGGGACTCTCCAGCAATATGCTCTTCAAATATTGTTCAATAATATCGGAAACATTGCGCATTTCATCATCCTCCACTAACGGAAACGCAAATATTCAGTACATTTCACGCTCCACAGAGTCCGCCATATATTGAACTTAACCAAACGGTAAAATCACGAATCTAAGCCTGTATGGAGGCTAATCAGCTCTCTTACCTCACTTAAAAACATCCCGTTTAGTTTCTAGTGTGACCTTTAATCCTAATAAATCATACACCTTCCCTCATCCTCATGAGATTACAGTGACGTTTAACTACAGATCAGGTCTGTCTTTGCATGCTGTGTTGGTGTCAATGTATTATATACGGCTAAAAACTCAGCGAATTCACACCATTCTAATGAAGCATTACAGGCTCCATTGACTTTGACTTTCTTTGACTATATTCACATTATAGCACAAAATATATTTTTGCCAAGGGGTCAATATCATTTTTCGCAATCTAATTATGTTTTATACAATATAAGAAAAACTCTTCCCTTTACGGAAAGAGTTCTGAAAAATATCGTTAAAATCATCCACACCTTATAAAAGGTATTTAAGCTATATTCCCTAAAAAGTAAAGACTCAAGAGCATTTAAGAGCGTTACAATTAGAAAAAATCCAGCAAAAATGTTTGTGTTACCGGTATTACTCGTTCTAATGCAGATACAGACTCGCTGCGCCCTGTAATACGACTCCACTTATACAGATCAATAGGCCGCTGAAAGCCAAGCATCAGGGCCGTCAGCGACTGGATTCCCAGACTCAAGTCAGCTTCTATAGCGCCCTCGAAAGAACTGCTTGAATCTACTCTGTCCAAATGTCCCTGCCCTTCCGCGTTGACCGTCAATGTCCATATTCCTTCATTCCATGGAGCATAACGATCTGTCAGATGTAAGGTCAAACGTATTTCCTCTCCAATGGCCTTAAAAGGGTATTTCTCCACAAAAGCATCAGCATCTACAATACGGCCCATAAAATAAGGCACTATTTCCTGCTGAATTCTCGGATCATCCAGTAGATATGGCAGATTATCATCAGCCGGAATGTAAATGAATTTACCCTGGGTTATCATCGAATCATGATTGGCAAAATACGTCCACAACGCCCGCCGTGCCGTCTCATTAATATATACCAGTTCGTCGCAATTCAGCTGCTTATCTTCAATTTTGTAGAGTGCATATCCCTGAGGATCGCCTGCTTCAGAGTAATACACTGCGGTCCGGTAGTTCTTATTTAATGTCCGCTCTTGCCACCATTCCTTATCTCGTACCAGCGTACCATTATAACGCGAAGCATATGCTTGATATACTTGGTTCAGCTCAGAAATATCTTTTACATCCCGTTTGACTGTACCTTCGGTTTTAAGCTTGGCAGGGAATTTATCGATCGGAATAATATACTTTTTGTATTCAATATACGTTTCCCACCCAAATTTACGATAGAAGGCAAAGGAGAAAGGATGTAGAAAAGAAAGGCTCTGTCCCGCGGTCTTCATCTCTGCAAGTGTATGTGTCAAAAGACGTGAAACCAGACCGCCGCGCCGCTTTTCCGGCCAAGTTGCCACACCAGCAATGCCCCCCATGTCAAAAACCCGACCCTGTATGTATACCTGTAACGGTAGCAAAGTCAGCTTCGCATTCAAGTCATTTCCGTCGAATATCCCCCAAGTTTGTTCTGGTTTGAATTTCTTTTTGGATTTCTCCAGATCCTCCGGGGACATTGTAAACTGAAAAGCATATTGAGACAACTCAATAGCAGCTTCAAATTCCTCACGTTGTAATTGCCTGATTTCCATAAGTTCGTCACCTCGCTCGTATACTTGGACTTCCACAAAAAGATCACACCTTTAGAGTGTCGCAAAGCCTTGGTTCTCTGTCAACCTTAGGAACAGATGGTTATAGTAAAAATGTATAAAAAAAGAACCACAATCTCAAGGAGATCATGGTCCTTCTTCCTTTTGCTTGGCGACGTCCTACTCTCCCAGGACCCTGCGGTCCAAGTACCATCGGCGCTGGAGGGCTTAACGGTCGTGTTCGGGATGGGTACGTGTGGAACCCCTCCGCTATCGCCACCAAACATGAATTTACATCGTAAATTCTTCCGTGCAGATTTCTGGTACCACGCTACTGCGTGTATAGAAATCCAACGTATTCGTATGTATCTTCTACATACCTTCAAGGTATTACACCCTGAAAACTGAATCCGAAACTCCATTGCGTTCTATACTTTAGGATAAGCCCTCGACCGATTAGTATTGGTCAGCTCCATGCATTACTGCACTTCCACCCCCAACCTATCTACCTCGTCGTCTTCAAGGGGTCTTACATACTGGGAAATCTCATCTTGAGGGGGGCTTCACGCTTAGATGCTTTCAGCGCTTATCCCTTCCGTACATAGCTACCCAGCGGTGCTCCTGGCGGAACAACTGGTACACCAGCGGTACGTCCATCCCGGTCCTCTCGTACTAAGGACAGCTCCTCTCAAATTTCCTACGCCCACGACAGATAGGGACCGAACTGTCTCACGACGTTCTGAACCCAGCTCGCGTACCGCTTTAATGGGCGAACAGCCCAACCCTTGGGACCTACTTCAGCCCCAGGATGCGATGAGCCGACATCGAGGTGCCAAACCTCCCCGTCGATGTGGACTCTTGGGGGAGATAAGCCTGTTATCCCCAGGGTAGCTTTTATCCGTTGAGCGATGGCCCTTCCATGCGGTACCACCGGATCACTAAGCCCGACTTTCGTCCCTGCTCGACTTGTAGGTCTCGCAGTCAAGCTCCCTTCTGCCTTTGCACTCTTCGAATGATTTCCAACCATTCTGAGGGAACCTTGGGGCGCCTCCGTTACTCTTTAGGAGGCGACCGCCCCAGTCAAACTGCCCACCTGACACTGTCCTCGCACCGGATCACGGTACCAAGTTAGAACCTAGATACGATCAGGGTGGTATCCCAAGGATGCCTCCTCTCAAGCTGGCGCTCAAGTCTCTCAGGCTCCCACCTATCCTGTACAGATCGTACCCAAATTCAATATCAAGCTGCAGTAAAGCTCCATGGGGTCTTTCCGTCTTGTCGCGGGTAACCTGCATCTTCACAGGTATTAAAATTTCACCGGATCTCTCGTTGAGACAGCGCCCAAGTCGTTACGCCATTCGTGCGGGTCAGAATTTACCTGACAAGGAATTTCGCTACCTTAGGACCGTTATAGTTACGGCCGCCGTTTACTGGGGCTTCGGTTCATAGCTTCGCCCTAAAAGGACTTACCACTCCCCTTAACCTTCCAGCACCGGGCAGGCGTCAGCCCGTATACTTCGCCTTGCGGCTTCGCACAGACCTGTGTTTTTGCTAAACAGTCGCTTGGGCCTTTTCACTGCGGCCCCCTCGGGCTATTCACCCTACCGAGGCACCCCTTCTCCCGAAGTTACGGGGTCATTTTGCCGAGTTCCTTAACGAGAGTTCTTCCGCGCGCCTTAGAATTCTCTTCTCGCCTACCTGTGTCGGTTTGCGGTACGGGCACCTTCTCCTGGCTAGAGGCTTTTCTTGGCAGTCTGAGATCATGACCTTCGCTACTACAATTTTCGCTCCCCATCACAGCCCAGCCTTACGATGTGCGGATTTGCCTACACACCAGCCTCACTGCTTAGACGGACATCCATCAGTCCGCGTCACTACCCTACTGCGTCACCCCATCGCTCATAACGGATTACGGTGGTACAGGAATTTCGACCTGTTGTCCTTCGACTACGCCTTTCGGCCTCGCCTTAGGTCCCGACTTACCCTGAGCGGACGAACCTTCCTCAGGAACCCTTAGGCTTTCGGCGGATCTGATTCTCACAGATCTTTTCGTTACTCATACCGGCATTCTCACTTGAATGCAGTCCAGCGCTCCTTACGGTACACCTTCAACCCGCATTCAACGCTCCCCTACCCCTGATACCTAAGTATCAAGCCATAGCTTCGGTGGCGTGTTTAGCCCCGTTACATTTTCGGCGCAGAGTCACTCGACCAGTGAGCTATTACGCACTCTTTCAATGGTGGCTGCTTCTAAGCCAACATCCTGGTTGTCTGTGCAACTCCACATCCTTTCCCACTTAACACACACTTGGGGACCTTAGCTGATGGTCTGGGCTGTTTCCCTTTCGACAATGGATCTTAGCACTCACTGTCTGACTCCCGGAACCAAGTCTATGGCATTCGGAGTTTGACTGAGCTTGGTAACCCTTGCGGGCCCCGCACCCAATCAGTGCTCTACCTCCACGACTCTTATTCCGAGGCTAGCCCTAAAGCTATTTCGGGGAGAACCAGCTATCTCCGGGTTCGATTGGAATTTCTCCGCTACCCCCACCTCATCCCCGCATTTTTCAACATGCGTGGGTTCGGGCCTCCAGTGCGTGTTACCGCACCTTCACCCTGGACAGGGGTAGATCACCCGGTTTCGGGTCTACGTCCACGTACTCAAGTCGCCCTATTCAGACTCGCTTTCGCTACGGCTACAGTTTTTCACCTTAACCTTGCACGGGAACGTAACTCGCCGGTTCATTCTACAAAAGGCACGCCATCACCCATAGATCGGGCTCTGACTTCTTGTAAGCACACGGTTTCAGGATCTATTTCACTCCCCTTCCGGGGTGCTTTTCACCTTTCCCTCACGGTACTGCTTCACTATCGGTCGCCAGGGAGTATTTAGCCTTGGCAGATGGTCCTGCCGGATTCATACGGGGTTTCACGTGCCCCGCACTACTCGGGATCCGTCTCGGAGGGAACAGGTTTTGAACTACAGGGCTTTTACCTTCTCTGGCGGGCCTTTCCAGACCTCTTCATCTAACCGGTTCCTTTGTAACTCCATGTGAGACGTCCCACAACCCCAAGGAGCAAGCTCCTTGGTTTGGGCTAATCCGCGTTCGCTCGCCGCTACTGACGGAATCACTATTGTTTTCTCTTCCTCAGGGTACTTAGATGTTTCAGTTCCCCTGGTATGCCTCTGTTCTGCCTATGTATTCAGCAGAAAGTGACTGTCGATGAAGACAGCCGGGTTTCCCCATTCGGACATCCCCGGATCAAAGCTTGCTTACAGCTCCCCGAGGCTTTATCGTTGTTCGCCACGTCCTTCGTCGGCTCCTGGCGCCTAGGCATCCTCCGTGTGCTCTTTGTAGCTTAACCTAGCATTTACTTCGTAAATGCGATTTGCTTTGAATTTCGGTTCCACACGAATGTGTGAATGAAATTCAAGGCAGCTACCTTTATTTCACTTGTTTACACAAGATCAGCGTAAAGGAATATTCTAAAACGCAATTTCGTTTCGGTATCCAGTTTTCAAGGTGCAAGACAGTTTCGATGAAACTGTATCCTGTGTGAATATCGATCCAACTCCGAAGAGTGGATGATCATCATCCAGTTTTTTTGATGAAGTTGTAATTGGTGGAGCCAAGCGGGATCGAACCGCTGACCTCCTGCTTGCAAGGCAGGCGCTCTCCCAGCTGAGCTATGGCCCCTCACAAGTTCCATCAAAACTGAACAAATGGAATGATGATGTTTTGAAGCTTACGCTTCATATTTGAATGTTTCCGTTGCAGGAAACGATTCTCCATAGAAAGGAGGTGATCCAGCCGCACCTTCCGATACGGCTACCTTGTTACGACTTCACCCCAATCATCTACCCCACCTTCGGCGGCTGGCTCCCTTGCGGGTTACCCCACCGACTTCGGGTGTTGTAAACTCTCGTGGTGTGACGGGCGGTGTGTACAAGACCCGGGAACGTATTCACCGCGGCATGCTGATCCGCGATTACTAGCAATTCCGACTTCATGCAGGCGAGTTGCAGCCTGCAATCCGAACTGAGACCGGCTTTTCTAGGATTCGCTCCAGATCGCTCTTTCGCTTCCCGTTGTACCGGCCATTGTAGTACGTGTGTAGCCCAGGTCATAAGGGGCATGATGATTTGACGTCATCCCCACCTTCCTCCGGTTTGTCACCGGCAGTCTGCTTAGAGTGCCCAGCTTGACCTGCTGGCAACTAAGCATAAGGGTTGCGCTCGTTGCGGGACTTAACCCAACATCTCACGACACGAGCTGACGACAACCATGCACCACCTGTCTCCCCTGTCCCGAAGGAAAGGTCTATCTCTAGACCGGTCAGGGGGATGTCAAGACCTGGTAAGGTTCTTCGCGTTGCTTCGAATTAAACCACATACTCCACTGCTTGTGCGGGTCCCCGTCAATTCCTTTGAGTTTCAGTCTTGCGACCGTACTCCCCAGGCGGAATGCTTAATGTGTTAACTTCGGCACCAAGGGTATCGAAACCCCTAACACCTAGCATTCATCGTTTACGGCGTGGACTACCAGGGTATCTAATCCTGTTTGCTCCCCACGCTTTCGCGCCTCAGCGTCAGTTACAGCCCAGAGAGTCGCCTTCGCCACTGGTGTTCCTCCACATATCTACGCATTTCACCGCTACACGTGGAATTCCACTCTCCTCTTCTGCACTCAAGCTCCCCAGTTTCCAGTGCGACCCGAAGTTGAGCCTCGGGATTAAACACCAGACTTAAAGAGCCGCCTGCGCGCGCTTTACGCCCAATAATTCCGGACAACGCTTGCCCCCTACGTATTACCGCGGCTGCTGGCACGTAGTTAGCCGGGGCTTTCTTCTCAGGTACCGTCACTCTTGTAGCAGTTACTCTACAAGACGTTCTTCCCTGGCAACAGAGCTTTACGATCCGAAAACCTTCATCACTCACGCGGCGTTGCTCCGTCAGGCTTTCGCCCATTGCGGAAGATTCCCTACTGCTGCCTCCCGTAGGAGTCTGGGCCGTGTCTCAGTCCCAGTGTGGCCGATCACCCTCTCAGGTCGGCTACGCATCGTCGCCTTGGTAGGCCTTTACCCCACCAACTAGCTAATGCGCCGCAGGCCCATCCATCAGTGACAGATTGCTCCGTCTTTCCTCCTCTCCCCATGCAGGGAAAGGATGTATCCGGTATTAGCTACCGTTTCCGGTAGTTATCCCAGTCTGAGGGGCAGGTTGCCTACGTGTTACTCACCCGTCCGCCGCTAGGTTATTTTAAAAGCAAGCTTCTAAAATAACCCCGCTCGACTTGCATGTATTAGGCACGCCGCCAGCGTTCGTCCTGAGCCAGGATCAAACTCTCCATTAAAGACCAACCGAAGCTGGTTTATAGAAAGAGCGATTCGCTCATTTTTAATGCTAGCGATTCTTCTTTAATATAAAGAAGAAATCTTTATTTTCATCATCCATTTGTTCAGTTTTCAAAGAACTTGTCTGTCCTCGTTTCTTCAACGAGTCAGGAATTAGATCATATCATGTCGGTTGCTTTCTTGTCAAATCTTTTTTTGATTTTCTTTTTAGCATCCTCAGCTTCGAGAAATGTTATTCTCAAAGCAACGTCTAATAATGTAACATGCCTAAAGTTATTTAGCAAGCATTTTTTTAATTTCTTTTTCCGTAGCTATTATACCTCCTATCTATACAGTAGATAACAAAACAGCCACCCCGCAATAGAGCGGAATGGCTGTACTCTTGCAAACGAATTATTCTTGCTCCAGCAGTCTGATGAATTCATCCTCATCTTCTATGGTATCAATTCCGAGCTGTTGGGCCTTGGCTAGTTTACTGCCCGCCTTTTCACCAGCTATGACTAGATCCGTCTTTTTCGATACAGACCCGGTCACATGGGCTCCGAGTGCCTCCAGCTTGAAAGCAGCTTCATCACGCGTAAGCTGATGCAAGGTACCTGTAAGCACAACCGTTTTGCCACTGAAAAAGCTGTCTGTCTTCTTCTCCTCTGGAGCTTCGGGAGCCTGAGCCTTCACCCCTAGGGATAACATCTTTTCAATCCCTGCTTGGGTAAATGGATCAGCAAAGAAGGCAACAATACTTTCAGCTACAATCCCGCCTACATCCGGCAATTCTATCAATTCCTCCACTGTAGCGGACATGACCTTGTGCAAATCACGGTAATGGTCAGCCAACATGCGCGTCGTCGCTTTACCTGTATTTGGTATACCGAGGGCATAAAGGAATGATGCCAAATCCCTTTCTTTACTCTTCTCAAGCGCTGCCAAAAGGTTATTGGCTTTTTTCTCACCAAATCGCTCCAGCTTCACAAGATCATCAAATTGGAGTTTATACAGATCCGCAGGCTCGCGCACTTCCAATTCGTCATGCAGTTGGATTGCTGTTTTGTCGCTGAAGGTTTCAATATCCATGGCATCACGTGACGCAAAATGGGAAATACGAGCCACAATCTGCGGCTTGCACCCCAGCTTATTATCGCAGAATAAATGAGCCCCTCGCTGCTGCAATGGGAATCCACAGGCTGGACAATGATCCGGTACGATAATTTCCTCTCCGTCGTCCTCAGACGTAACTTTTCCCAAAATTTCCGGGATGACATCATTCGAACGGCGGATAAATACACGAGCACCCAAAGCGAACTTCAGATTTTTCCGCTCGATATCCCCAGCATTGTTTAGTGTACAATTTTGTACGGTGACTCCCGCCAGCTCTACCGGTTCTACCCTTGCCAGTGGAGTAATTTTACCCGTACGACCTACATTCCACTCAACAGCGTTAAGCACCGTGGTCGTTTCCTCCGCCTCGAACTTATATGCCACTGCCCAGCGCGGAAATTTATCGGTATAGCCAAGAACCTCACGTGTGCGCATATCCGTAATTTTGAGTACCGCCCCGTCAATGAGATAATCCAGTCCGGCACGAGACTCTTCGATATCAGTCAGTTGTTCCATAGCATCATCAAAATCGTCAAAGTAAGTCAGATACGGATTCACCTTAAAATGATTGTCACGCAGGAACGTCATCATCTCCTGGTGGCTACTAAACTGGATGCGGTCCGCGTACCCCACATTGTAGAAGAATGCATTCAGCCGCCGCTCTGCTGTCGCTTTGGGATTCAAATTACGCAGAGCGCCAGCTGCGGCATTGCGTGCATTTTTAAGAGGGTCCACAGCGGTCTCATTATATTTCGCCAGCACAGACAGATTCATAATGCCTTCTCCCTGTACTTCAATGGTCCCATCCTGAAAAGGAATCGTAAGCGGCACAGATTTAATGGTCTTCACCTGTGCCAGTATTCCCTCGCCCACCACGCCATTGCCGCGTGTAGAAGCCTGTACCAGCTTCCCGTCGGTATAAGTCAGGTTCAGCGTCAGTCCATCAAATTTAAACTCTATCGCATATCCCGGAGGCGGTAAAGGCTGCTCTGGGTTCTTGGTGTTGTAATCGTTGACCAGCTTCACGACACGCGCGTTCCAGGCACGCAGCTGCTCCACATTCTGTGCTTTATCCAAGCTCCATAATGGGGCGAGGTGGCGATGCGGTGTGAAGCCTTTGAGTAACTCCCCGCCTACACGCTGTGTCGGCGAATCCGGCAGCACAAGACCGCTCGTCTGTTCAAGCGTTACCAGTTCGTCATAAAGCACATCATATTCTTTGTCGCTGATCTTGGGCTCATCCAGTGTGTAGTAATGATAGTTATATGTGTTCAGTTCAGCAACAAGCTGCTCCATCCTGTGCATTGGGTTCATGCAGGCGTATCCCTCCGGGAACTTCATCAGGGCAGAGGCCTAAACCAAGCTGCCGCTGTGAGGTTCGAGATTTAATGATGTTTGAGATTTATTCTACTTTTGTAATAGGTGCAAAGCCAGCCAGCAGGCGTTTAACTCCTACCGGAGCCGGGAAAGCGATCTGAAGCTCCATATCATTGCCTGTACCTTTTACAGCTACAATGGTCCCAATTCCCCACTTGCCATGCTGTACCTTGTCTCCGGCAACAAAAATGGAGGGGCCTCCTGCCGAAGTAGCCGGAGTTGGTTTCGCGGATGAAGATGTCGTTACTGTTACGCGGGGCGACGCAGAAGCGGACGAGCCACTGCGGCTCATCGTATCAAAGGAACGTTCTCCGCCAAAGTTACTACCGTTGGTATTACCCAGTCCACGTCCGCCATAAGAGCCGCCTACATTGCCTGAGCGGCGATAGCGGTCACGTTTGATAATTGTATCCTCTTTGAGCTCTTCCGGAATCTCTTCAAGAAAGCGGGAAGGCGGATTAGCGGTGGTACGGCCAAACAGCGTGCGCATCTGTGCGCATGTAAGGAACAGTTGCTCCTCTGCACGGGTAATCCCAACATACGCCAATCTGCGCTCTTCTTCCAGCTCTTCATTATCCAAAAAGGCCCGACTGTGAGGGAATACTCCCTCCTCCATACCGACAATAAATACAATCGGAAACTCCAGTCCTTTTGCGCTATGCATGGTCATCAATACAACCGCATCGCTTTGTTCCTCTTCATCGTCATTCATGGAATCTATATCCGCGATAAGAGCAAGATCGGTCAGGAAGGAGACGAGTGACTTGTCCTCCGCTCCTTTTTCAAATTCCATCGTTACCGACAGGAACTCATCAATATTCTCCAAACGTGAGCGTGATTCGAGCGTATTCTCATTTTGCAGTTCCAATCGATATTGGCTGGTTTCTAGCATTTTTTCCGTTAACTCGGTAACCGACAGATAATCCACCATCCGACTCAAGCCTTCGATCATGTCGTAAAACTCGACAAGCGCATTACGTGTACGTCCGGCAAAGCCCAAATCGTCTACCACCTGCAACACACGGAAAATAGAAACTCCACGCTCCGCTGCGGCTGCCTGCAATTTACCGACCGTTGTATCCCCGATACTCCGTTTTGGCACATTAATGATTCGGATCAAGCTGATATCGTCATCAGGATTGGAGAGCAGACGAAGATACGCCAGTAAGTCCTTAATCTCTTTGCGATCATAGAACTTGATGCCGCCAACGATCTGGTATGGAATATCTGATTTGATCAAAATTTCCTCGACAACCCGTGACTGAGCATTGGTACGATACAAAATAGCATGATGGCTATAGGTTTTGCCTGCATTGATATTTTTATGAATTTCCGAGGCGATAAAATAGCCCTCATCATGCTCCGAGTCAGCCCGGTAAACTTTAATCTTGGACCCGCCTTCTTTGTCGGTCCATAGCTTCTTCGGCTTGCGGCCTGTATTTAGTCCAATCACTTCATTGGCAGCATTCAGAATATTCGAGGTTGACCGATAGTTTTGCTCCAGCAAAATGGTACGTGCTTCCGGGTAGTCCTCTTCAAAGTTCAAAATGTTGCTAATATCCGCCCCGCGCCAACGATAGATGGACTGATCACTGTCACCTACTACGCAAATCCGGTGATGCTTGTCAGCCAACATTTTACACAGCATATACTGTGCACGGTTCGTATCCTGATATTCATCGACATGAATGTATTGAAATTTCTTCTGATAGAAGTCCAGCACTTCAGGTACTTCTTTAAATAGTTGAATGGTTGCCATAATCAGATCATCAAAATCCAGAGAGTTGTTGTTTTTGAGACGTTGTTGGTATTTGGTGTATACCTTCGCCACAATTCCCTCAAAATAGTCTCCAATCTTGCGCTCATACATTTCAGGAGTGACCAGTTCATTTTTAGCTGTGCTCATCATGGACTGAACCGCTTTGGGCTCGAACTTTTTGGTGTCTATGTTCAGATCCTTCATGCAGCTCCGAATGACAGACAACTGATCTGTAGAATCGAGAATGCTGAAATTGGAGGTAAATCCAATCCGCTCGATATCTCGGCGCAAAATACGCACACACATGGAGTGAAAGGTGGATACCCACACATCTCTCCCCTGCGGGCCAATCAGCTTGGATACGCGATCCTGCATTTCACGCGCGGCCTTGTTCGTAAAGGTAATTGCCAAAATGCCCCATGGAGCCGTCTTGCGGGTCGCGATGAGGTAGGCAATCCGGTGCGTGAGCACCCGGGTCTTGCCGCTACCCGCGCCAGCCATAATCAGCAGTGGTCCGTCTGTCGCTTCCACTGCCTGACGCTGAGGCGGATTGAGGCGGGCTACAGCCTCGTGTATATCTATTGATTGCATGCGTGCATGCTCCTTTCTGCAAACTTCCATAAAATCAAGTTCTATACTTCCAATTTCACAGCTACCGTTTCCAGCGCTTTCGCCAAGTCACGATAAATGATATTCCCTACTACAATGGTGTCACAAACGGCAGCCGCTTGTAACGCGGTAGATTTATCCACGATACCCCCTCCATATAGGACACGGGCGCGCTCTGTACTGCGGTGTATTTTTTGTACCAGTTCCATATCTCCAAAGGCACCGCTATACTCCACATATACAATCGGCAGATGCATGAGCTTGTCAGCAACCTGTGCATATGAAGCGGCAGACGAAGCATCGAGTGATGCATCCGCTCCGGTAAGCTTGGCCACCGTAGAATCACCATTCAAAACTATATATCCTTCTGTCACAAGTAAATCCCAAGGGATCATATAACCAAACTGCTTAATCGCACGCTGGTGCTGTCCTACGATCCAATTACTGTCCGTGGTATTAAGCACCATTGGAATCATATACAGATCAAACCCAGGCACCACAGCTTCCAGATCGGACACTTCAAGTACACACGGCACCTCATAACGCCGAACCCGCGACAGCAAATCCACCGTATTTTCATAAGTAACGCCCGACGAGCCTCCTACCATTATGGCATCCGTACCAGACATACACACGGCATCCAGCCCCTCATCGTCCAGTTCCTTGTCAGGGTCCAGCTTAAATACATGCCTCCATAATTGAATCGAATCTGCCAACACACATTCCTCCAGCATCCATTGTGCTTTTGCCACGAACCGGTCTAGCCAGATTCCAATATCCAAAAGCGTTCTATGCTAAGTCTATGACAGTGCTTAAAAGGTGTCAATGTTCGTATTCGATGGGAACACTCCGTTCTCACTCAAAACAACTTCCAGACACAAAAACACCCTCCGGCTGAACCGAAGGGTGAATCCTGAATTAATACGCATTCTTGAAGCCGTTACGGATGGTGCGGAAAATAATTTTAATATCGAATAAGAGCGACCAATTCTCAATATAGAAAATATCATGTTTAATCCGTTCCTCAATGGACGTGTCACCGCGAAGCCCGTTGCTCTGTGCCCAGCCTGTAATACCAGGACGAACATGGTGCTTCACCATATATTTTGGAATCTCCTCGCGGAACTGATCCACGTAATACGGGCGCTCCGGGCGAGGCCCCACGACGCTCATATCTCCTAGTAGCACATTAAAAAATTGCGGCAGCTCGTCGAGACTCGTTTTACGAATAAAGGTGCCAAAGCGAGTACGCCGAGGGTCATTGGCCGTCGTCCAGCCTGTATCGTCAGTCCCGGGTGGCAGTACCTTCATTGAGCGGAATTTGTACATCATAAAGGTACGCCGATTCAAGCCCACCCGCTCCTGTTTAAAAATGACCGGGCCTCTCGATGTCGTCATCACGCCAATCGCCACTGCCAGCATAACCGGGGAAGTTAGAATAATAGCGAACAATGAGAACAGAATATCGAACGAACGCTTAAACAATCGGTTCCCCGCCACATCCAGCGGAATATCCCGTACATTAATCATTGGCATACCTGCAAAGTTATCAAAATACGGTCGAGCTGGCAGATAGTCGAAAAAGTCAGGGATAATGAGCGTGCGTACTCCAGCCTTTTCACACATATTGATAATCTTGGGGTACTTATCATGCGCATCCAGCGGAAGAGCCAAAATGACCTCGTCAATCATCATACGTGACAGCGTAGCTTCTAGCTGGTCCAAACCGCCAAGAATTGGACGAAAATTCGCTTCTTCCTCTTCATCCCAGTGGCGTTTATCATCGAGAAAACCCACCACTTCATATCCCAGATCAGGATACTGTCCAAGATTATGATAAAAGCGTTGGCCCAGAGTACCCGCCCCGAGAATGAGCATGAATTGCTTATTGTACCCTTTTTGGCGGAGAGCTTTCAGTACCTGTTTCAGAACATATCGATAAAACAAAATAAGCAGTACGTTCCCAATCATATAGATCGCCAGATAGGACCGCGAAATGTCGATTTGCTTCACAAAAAACATGACACTCAACAGCACGAACAGACCAACAATATGAATCTGGGTGACGCGAAATACGTCGTCTGCAAACCGTTTTTTGCGTTTGGGTGAATAAAGAGAGAATAACATCCCCAGCACCACGGCAATCAGACCGTAGATTAAGCTCCAGCCTCCATATACTTGAATAGGAAGCGGCTCTTGATAGGCAATCCATTCACTTTCAAATTTGAAGAACCAGGCGATCAGAAAGGATAACTGAATGACCGCGAAATCCGCCACAATATACAATTGGGTTAAAAAACGTTGATTTCTGCGTATCATGCTTTCACCTCAGTACGAGATTGTTCGCCACTGTCCGGCTTGGCCGGTGCAGTGAGCTTGTTTTTCAAAAAGGCCATTCCGAATTTCACCGTAATTCCCGCATAGACAGCCATGTTCGTGATCCAGCTATACTGCTGTTTATAATGCTTGCGGTGGAAGACCCACATGGCTCTATGAAACTCGTAAATAATTTTCAAAGGACGACGGCGAGCGCTGCCCCCTTTGATATGAATAATATATGTGCGCGGGTAGTAGTAAATGCCCCACCCTGCTTGCTTAATCCGGTAACACCAGTCAATGTCCTCACCATACATGAAAAAGGTTTCGTCCAAGCCGCCGACCTGTTCAATCGTCTCCCGACGCACCAGCATAAAAGCACCCACCAGCACATCCACTGGATACTCATCATCCGGGCTTAAATGCCCGAGCTGGTATTGATTGTACTTCGGGTTATCCGGGTAACGCTTCGACCAGCCGAAGGCGTAGTAAAAGGATGCAGAAGGCGTAGGAAACCCACGCTTACAAGCCTTATCCAGCGAACCATCTGGCAAAATAACCTTGCAGCCCGATGCTCCCATCTCCGGATGCGTATCCATGAACCGAATCATCGTATCCAGCGTGTCCGGCTGCACCAGCGTATCGGAATTCAACAACAATACGTAACGCCCGCCCGCTACCTCGATGCCCTGATTGTTTGCCTTGGCAAAACCTGTGTTATCCTCATTGGCAATCAACGTAATCTCCGGATATGCAGCACGAATGGCTTCCACAGACCCATCATTGGAGTGATTGTCGATAACAATCACTTCATATCGATATTGCGTCTCTGACGCATACACCGACTGCAAACAATCCAGCGTCAAACGGCATGTATTATAGTTGACGACCAGTATGCTTACATCCATATTTAAAACGCTCCTGACAAATTCAGTAATCTGTTCTACTATCGACTATTATAGCATACCCCACAGGTAACGGGGCGCAAAAAAGCACATAACCTGTAGCCTTACACCGTTAGCAGGATTTTGCAAAATTCTTGAGGTATAAAAATCATCGTGGTAAGATATACATGGAAAAAGGGCTGGTGCCAGCCAGCCCCTGCGCAACCAACGCTCCAAGAGCGGACGGTTTTGGAACATCAGGCCGAAAATAGACCCTTCCTTTCGGGGGCGGTCTATTTTCGTTTGTTAAACTCTAACAGTGTGACGATCAACGCCCCGAACGTCAGCATTAAACTGAGCGCCTCAAACACTGTCACAGGCTTCACCCCCCTCCTCGGGAGAGTTAGCCGACCGCCCTTGTCAGCCTATATCGGTTGCACCCTTCAATTATACTATATTTTTCCATAAAGGAACATGTATTCGATGATGTTTTGTTGAATTCAATATTTTATTAAGCTTTTGATTTATTTTGATGATGACGAAGGGCAATCTTCTTTCTAAGTTGTCTTCTTTTTTCTCGAAGCTCGGGCAGTTCTTTGAAAAAGGCCTTCCAAGCTCCAAACACTTTTGGCTCTCTTAAAAGAAAGTACAGATTACTTGCTATCTCATACGATAGGAGAGAAATAATATTTTTCATCCATTCAGAGAGAGTATCGTTTTTATACATCATTTTATATCGATTAATATATGAGAGCCTTCGTACAAACAACGGTTGGGATGTTCGGCTTGTTTCCTTCCAGCCACGTTCATGGTAGGCTATGGCCCCAGCATCATAATATGCCTCCCAGCCAAGCAAGGCTGCTCGCCAAGCGACATCCACATCTTCTTTGTATGCAAAAAAGCTTCCATCATAAAACTCACCATTTAGAGCAATGTCGTTAATCATTCTCCGTGAATACATGGCTGCTGCACCAGAAACACCAAATACTTTTCCTGACTCAGGCCACCGAACTGAAGACTCTCCTGCTCCCCGATCAAAGGCTCTTCTAGCTGAATTCATAACAATACCCGTGCTATCGATCATCTCCCGGTTCGCTTTACGCAGCAATTGACCTGTAGCGCTGCCTATGTGCTGATTATGCTCCATCACTGCAACCAGGCGCTCAATGTAATCAGGTTCTATAGTAACGTCTGGGTTAAGTACAAGCACATAGTCAGTATCGTTTAATGCTATTGCTTGATTATGGCCAGGAGCAAAACCGACATTTTGGACATTGGAGATATACTTGAGTTTTGAACCAAACAAATCAGCTAATTCTTTAACTTGTTCCCCCGTCTGGTCCCTGGATTGATTATCTATGATAACCACCGCTTGCAGAGGGTGGCTTTGCTTGCTGACAGCCTTTAAACACTCTTTGATATCTTTTTCACTGTTATACGTTACAATATGAACACTTACGGATTTAGTCATAGATTACAAGTTCCTCGTTTATAGGATTTTGGCGTATTTACTCCAAATGTACTTATTCCTATCATAGAGCAAACTTGTATAGTTTCAAAGGGGTATCGAAATTCATAATTTCCCATGTATACTGATAGATACACTCAGCTTGACAAACGGTCAAAAAAAGAAAAGTAGAATATTTTCGAAATCTAGATGTTTGATCAACTTCAAAAAATAAGAGGTTAATAAAATAGATTCCTATTGTTTAATACCGCACTTCCATGCATAATACTCTTTATTGTAAGGAGCCATTCCTCCTGTAATGAATTAATTTGAGATTTGAAAAGAAAAATCGCCTCCTGTATGCTGGGTCTCGAATGCAGTCACATTCTTGCCTGAATTAAAAATAGGGCGCTCACTATGAAGTAAAACCAGTCGGGGAAACAGAATCAACGAATTACAGGAAATAACATGGTTGTCAGTGCAGACATCGCCAAAGAAACACATGTGGCACGCAACATTGATTTTCCCGGGATTGAGTTAGTAAAATATTGTGTGTTTTCAGAGCAACCAAAGTGGGCTAGAGCAACTGATACAGTGGATGAAGGAGGTTCAGCGGGATCATACCCAGAGTGACGCCCTTTTCGGCATCGAGCCCACCGGACACTACTGGTTTACACTGGCTGAATATAAGGAACCAAAGAGAATGGAAGTACGGAGTAGCTGTAAGAACGATTCCATAAGGACAACGACCCCGTAAAGGAGCAAGAAATGGCGTCAAACCTTTAGATAGGCAGAACGAAGGAATGTAAGTGGAAAGCCCCCGCTAGCATGAGAAAGTAAGCCATCAAAAGAAGGGTGTGAATACCCAAAGTGCGATCACCAAGTATCCATAGGCGGGGACAAGCTCTCCAATCCCTATTCCCGACACTGGCGTCACCAAAAAATAATGCCATCCTTACATGACTTACCAATCTCCTAACTAGTTCATGGTTAAAAATCTAAGAACGAGTGAGCAAACAAGAGAAAATTTCGATTAAAAGTAGGAGGGAAACGATGCAAAAAATTAAGTACTTAAATGGGATTAGGGGACTGGCCGCATTATTTGTTGTGGCGAATCATTTTGTAGTAGCTTTCTATCCAGCCTTATATAACAGCGATATCAATCAAATTCATACTGCTAGCGCAGTTGAGTTGCTCATCGCAAAGAGTCCTCTCAACTTATTTTATAATGGAAATTTCGCAGTTTGCATATTTTTTATTTTGAGTGGTTACGTTCTTAGTAATAAATACTTCTCTACAATGGATAACGAAGTACTTGTTGCGAGTGCAGTAAAAAGGTACTTTAGATTGTTAGTACCCGTATTTGTCACTGTGTTATTGGTCTTCTTTTTAATGAAGATTTCCTTTTTCTTCAATAATAAAGCGGGAGCACTCAGTTTTTCAGATTGGTGGTTGGGAAGTTTTTGGAATTTTGAACCCACGCTTTTACATACGCTTCAAAATGCTGTATTCGATGTTTTTTTTAAGTATAATGCTCAATATAATAGTGTATTATGGACAATAACTTATGAAATGTATGGATCATTTTTAGTATTTGGATTCGCTTCCTTATTCGGAGAAATAAAAAAAAGATATCTGTTTTATATCATTTTTATTATTTTATTTTTAAAAACGTACTACCTGGGATTCATATTAGGAATGATTCTAAGTGATTTAAATAATATGGGCCACTTCAACAAAACTGTATATAAAAGTCGGACGTTTAAAACACTTGTTTTAGGAACTGGTTTGTACCTTGGATCATATCCCACTGGGGCCAATGTAGGTAATTCAGTATACAAATATATCGAAACAGCTGATTTTGGTACAGTGATTTTTTACCACATAACTGGAGCGTTTACCACTATGATAGTGTTGCTGAATTCAGATATGCTTCAGAAGTTTTTCTCTTTGAAAACATTTGAGTGCTTAGGTAAGCTCTCTTTCTCACTCTATTTGATTCATCTAATAATCATTGGTTCATTTACGAGTTATATATTTATAAGACTCAATGAACATATGACATACTCTGTTTCAGTTGTCGTCAGCGTGTTATTATCAGTCCCACCAATAGTGATCCTTTCTTATTTAATGTACAAATATGTGGATAAAAAAGGGATTGAACTAGCGAATAACTTATATAGGAATTTTTTTCAAAAAAATAAATACTGAAACAGACAGTAAGCAGTCAGTTCTAAATAGTGGATTATCAGCGTATATCATTCAAATCCATACAAATGTCAAGATTAAAATTTACTATTTAAGACCTGATAGTGTACTAAGTAGATAGTTAATCAGATGGAGATCCTCCTCCAGTTCTGGTTCAGTGACTTCAGCAAAACCTTCCCTTTGGGGAAGGCCCATTCTCGTTGGAGCCTCTCTGCCAGGAAGAGTGGGGATCGGCGAGATAGACCTGATTCAAACGCCCGATTACACTTCTTATTCGTTGGAAATGGCCTTTAGCGTGGTAGTCTCTTATCCTCAGGGTACGTTCCAAACGGCCACCACCGATCGCGGAAAAGAGTTTACTTATCTGTATATGGACAGGTGACAGCGGCTGCACTCATTGCTGAAATCGGCGCGAATATGGAGCAGTTTCCCAGCGCAGAACACTTGTCCTCTTGGGCTGGTGTGGCTCCGGGGAACCATGAGAGCGTCGGTAAAAAAAAGGACAGCCAGCGTCAAAGGCAATTCGTATGCCAAAGTAGCCTTATGTGAAGCGGCTTGGGCCGTCGCGGCAAGAAAAAAGCATGTATCGCGACAGCCAGAAAAATACTTGTGGTTTGCTACCATATGCTCAAGAACAAGCAGTCTTACATGGAGGGAGGGCTCAGGTCATTTTCTTCGGCAGGTTAATTTAATAGGATAATCAACTTCAAAACAAAGTATACATTAGACCTCGTAGAACGGGTGTCTCGGGCATCCTATTGTCTTTTTCGGACCTAAGTCGCTGGGTAAAAACGAAATCCGTTACAGCGAGCTCAGATGATTTTCACAGAAAAAATGGGTAATTAGAAATAAGTGTTGTATACTTCTTTTCAGAGGAACAAAAAATCTCCCTATCATAAAATGATGGGAGATCACTGTAGGTATCGTATACCTTTACTTACTCGAACTTGCTAGATACTCTTTTAAAAAATCCTGCAGTCCTTCACGCCAAGCACGCAAATCATTCAGTCCATTTGTTCGGATAGCAATATGCTCCATCACGGAATTACGTGGGCGAGCTGCTGGTCTAGGAAATTGCTCCGTACTGCATGGTTCCAGTTTTGCTGTGAACTTGGCACCTAATATTTCCGCCGCATCCTGCAAAATAGCTTGCGTAAACTCATACCAGGTACAGGAGCCGCTGTTGGACGCATGATATGCGCCGTACTTCTCGGTTTGAACCAACTCCGCTAAAAAACGGGCCAAATCCACCGTATAAGTAGGTGAACCTTTCTGATCGTTCACAACCTGAAGCTGCGGCTTTTCCTGCCCAAGCTTCAACATCGTTTTAACAAAATTATTCCCGTGCAGTCCATACACCCAAGACGTACGAACAATAAAGTACCTAGAAGAAAGCGTCTGGGTCAATACCTCACCCGCCCGTTTGGACTTTCCGTAGATGCTCTGCGGATTCGTATTATCATACTCATGGTAAGGGTGCTCCGCTGTTCCATCGAACACGTAATCCGTGCTGATATAAACCAGCTTGGCTCCTACTTTTTCAGCAGCGAGTACCATATTACGTGTCCCTGCCGCATTTACTTGATACGCCCCATCTACATCGGACTCCGCTGCATCCACTGCCGTATAGGCTGCACAGTGGATGACAGCGTCAGGTTGATATTGTCCTATGATCTTCACAGCTTGCTCTAAATTCGTTATATCTAGCTGTTCCCGATCGTATCCAAGGACATCATGTCCTTGCTCCTGAAAAACCTTTACTACGTCTTTACCAAGTTGACCGGATGCTCCAGTAACCAGTACCTTCATCTTACGCATCCCCCAGACGGGCACCATACTGCTTAGCATAATATTGTTGATATTCGCCGGATTGGATACGAGTCCACCATTCTTTGTTGTCCAAATACCAACGAATGGTTTCTTTAATACCCGTTTCAAAAGAGTGTTTTGGCTTCCAACCCAGCTCGTTCATCGTTTTGGTTGGGTCAATACCGTAACGGCGGTCATGTCCTGGACGATCCTGCACATACGAAATTAGAGATTCTGGCTTGCCCAGCTCCTCCAATACCGTTTTGACGATATGCACATTCGTCCGTTCGTTATTTCCACCAATATTGTATACCTCACCAAGTTTCCCTTGATGAATGACCAGATCAATTGCGCTACAATGATCCTCTACATACAACCAATCGCGGATGTTCAAACCATCTCCGTACACAGGAAGCTGTTGGTCGCTCAACGCACGTGAGATCATCAGCGGGATCAGCTTTTCAGGAAACTGGTATGGGCCATAGTTGTTGGAACAGCGTGTGATGTTCACAGGCAAACCAAACGTTTCGTGATATGCACGAACCAACAAATCGCCGCCTGCCTTGGACGCAGAGTAAGGACTATTAGGTTGCAGTGGAGTTTCCTCCGTAAACAAGCCAGTTTCACCCAGAGAGCCATACACCTCATCTGTTGATACCTGTACAAACTTGGTCACGTTATATTTCTTGGCTGCGTCCAGGAGCACTTGCGTACCCAATACGTTTGTTTTCACAAACACTTCCGGTTCCAAAATACTTCGATCCACATGTGACTCCGCTGCAAAATTCACCACCACGTCAATTCCCTGCTGCATCAACTGGTCAATCGCTTGTACGTCGGTAATATCTGCTTTCACGAAGGTATGTTTGGGGTGAGTTTCGATGGATTTCAAGTTTTCCAGGTTACCTGCATACGTAAGCGCATCTATATTCACAATTTCGTAATCTGGATGGTGTTTTAGCATATACAATACAAAGTTACTGCCAATAAACCCGGCACCGCCGGTGACAAGAAGTTTCATAAAGGCCTCCTAAACCGTGCTTTAATACATATAAGATATCCTTTTTGAATGAATAAGAAACAAAGATGAGTTTATTATTAGTTCAACTGTGCATATAACTTGCGACTAAATCCTTTAATCAAAATTAATGTCTGCATCAGCCAGAACCGGATGCTTCTGATCTTTCTCTGAAAGGATTGCATGAGAAGTCGGCCAGTCAATTCCTAGTGCAGGATCATTCCACAGGATACCACGATCATTTTCGGGTGAATAATATTCGTCTACCTTATACAGCACCTGGGTATTGGGAACAAGCGTACAGAATCCATGAGCAAAGCCTTTAGGCACCAGTAGCTGACGTCTATTATGCTCGCTCAAAATCACTCCAAGCCATTGACCGAATGTCGGAGAACTTTTACGAATATCCAAAATAACATCGTAGATGGCTCCCGAAATCACACGAATAAGTTTTGTCTGTGCTTTGGGATTACGCTGGTAATGCAAACCACGAATCACACCAGTTTCTACAGATAAGGACTGATTATCCTGAATAAAAGCATGATCAATTCCATTTTCTTTCATGATTTGTTCATTGTAACTTTCCATAAAAAAACCACGGTGATCACCATGAACCACGGGTTCAATGATCTTGGCACCTTTTAGTTTCAGAGGAATTACTTTCATGAATATGTATCCTCCCTTAAATTAAATGATTATAGCTTTAGTTTCCCGAATTCTTCGCCAAAGAAGATATCTTTAGCTAATTCATTAGCACGAGCAAGAGATGGATGGGTTCCAGCATCAGTCCACCAGCCTTGAAGAACATCGTATGTCAAAGTCCCATTACTAATGTATGCATTGTTAACATCAGTGATCTCTAGTTCCCCACGCGCAGAAGGTTTGAGCGTTTTTACAATTTCAAATACATTATGATCAAACATATAAATACCTGTTACTGCAAAATCACTTTTAGGATCTTTAGGTTTTTCTTCAATAGAAACAATTCGTTCCCCTTCCAGCTCAGCCACACCAAAACGATGAGGGTCTTGGACTTGTTGAAGCAATATCTTGGCTCCAGTGATTTGGTTACGGAAATTGTTTACAAAAGGCGCAATATCGTCCTCAAATACATTGTCTCCTAAAATCACAACCATTTGATCATCGCCCACAAATTGCTCAGCCAAGTCAAGAGCTTGTGCGATTCCACCAGCTTCATCTTGTACTTTATAAGTGAATGTTACGCCCATTTCAAGACCACTACCAAGAAGATTAACAACATCCCCCATATGCTCCTTACCCGTAACGATTAGAATATCACGAATATCTGCTTGTTTAAGTTTATATACTGAATGAAAAATCATGGGATACTTACCGACAGGTAGCAGGTGCTTATTTGTCACTTTTGTTAAAGGGTAGAGGCGCGAACCTGTACCTCCTGCAAGAATTACACCTTTCATTGGAAACCTCCATAAAATATAAATTTAATCTAACGCTATCACAAAAACACCTACTAAAATTATTGCTGCTCCAACCCATTTCATCATAGATACAGGCTCATGAAAAATAAACAGTGCTGCTATAATGCCAAAAATGTATGCTAAACTCTGAATTGGATAAGCAACACTCAAAGGCATTCTGGACAACACAACGAACCAAATCAATGTAGCAAAAACGTATAAAAACAATCCAATAATTATATTTGGAACAAATAAAGCTTTCCAAGCATTAGTTAAACTGACTCCTCCTATTTTCTCTAACCCTAGCTTAAAAAAAACTTGTCCACTGCATAACATGACCACATTGAGAATTAGTAATAAAAAATTAACTAGCGTAGGTCCTTTTATCATACTAATTTTCCCTTTCAAGATCCCTAATTTTCTTTAATTCGTGCTTGACTAAACCCAACTCCTGAGATAATTCTTTTATTTTTATTGTAGATTTGGATACCTCTACTGTTAGAGAAAACATGATGACGAAAACTCCAAAAATAGCAAGTAAAAAAAGAGCATTAACAGGTACTTCAATACCCATAATCCTAGAAACATAGTTAAATAAGCTTGGAAAAACGGATAGAATAAGGACCACTATCATTGCTATAATCCAAAGCATTGAATACTTTAGTTCCATTCTATATTTACGCAACAAATTCAATAAAACTAGAAAACAAATAACTGCTCCCGCAATTAATATAATTTGTAATTTAATAGATATCATAACTACTCCTAAACTATTTGATTTCTTAGTCTATCAATTAAAATTGCCAAGGAGACTTTTGTCATGTAGTAAATTGACTTTAACGATGTAATTGATGATTTACCTTCAAGTCTTGCTTCCATATTAACTGGAATTTCTTTAATACAAAAATTATTTCTTTTTAAATACATGATTGATTCAGGTTCAGGATAATCAACGGGATACCTCTTGGAAAAAACTTCAATTACCTTTTTATTACATGCTCTAAATCCAGAAGTAGGATCAGTTATCCATTGACCCGTTAAAGCCCTGAGCATTTTAGAAAAATAGATGATACCTACTCTTCTCATAAAAGATGACTGAAAGCCCTCTTTATTAATATAACGAGACCCTATAACTAGATCTGCCTCATTATTAATTAATGGTTTTACCAAATTTTCCAAGTACTCAGGATTATGCTGCCCATCTCCATCAACTTGCACAGCTATATCGAACTTGTTATAAAATGCATATTTATAACCGGTTTGCACCGCTCCACCAATACCTAAGTTACAAGGTAGATTAACTGTCGGAACATTAAGAGTTTCACATAGTGCCGCCGTTGAATCTGATGAACAATCATTAATAACCAGTATATTCAACTGAGAATTGTTTAATTCTCTAATTGAAGAAATTAGCTTTTCTAAACTTCGTTCCTCGTTGTAGGCAGGAATAATCAGTAAAATTCTTTTTGAATTAATTATAATCATCCCCTTTAAATGGTTATTGGCTTGCAGGTATCCAATATCGAGCAATGACAAATAACAAAGTTAAGACACAAGAAGAATAGCAAAAAGGCATAAGGATTGCATTTATAATTCGAGAAATTCTTTCTTTATAACCACCAAATAAGTCATTAGAATATAATAATATAAAACCAATAATGGAAAAAGGAATGAAATATCTACCTTGAACTCCTGATACTATTTCGTAGCCTACACCACCTACCTCTGGTATAGATGTCCAAATTAAATATAATGATGTTTCAACTAGCACAAATATAGAACAAAAAATTAAGGCATAAAATATTTTATTTCGAATGGTTATTACTATTTCTTTATTCACATCAACTATTGCAACAATAAAAAGAAGAGTTATAAACATAAAAACAAACAATGGAGGTAGATTGGTGTCCAGCCAGCCCAAATTACCTATAAAGCTATTTAAATAGAAAAAACGAAGATGGACAATAGTTCTCATCAAAATTTCGATATAATTAAAAGGATGAGTTAGAATGAATATAAATTGGTCTTTAATATAAATCCCATCCCCTGGTGCAGCGCTACCCGACTTAGAAATTAAAATCCATAGTAAATGTGCTACGATCCCCGACAGTAGGATGAGGAATATTTTTATAATCTTATCTTTTGGTGAAGCAAACTTAGTTCCTGGTATTAAAAATAAAAGAAGTAACAAAGGATAGTAAACTTGTTTCAATTCTATCAAGAATACTGATAGAAAACATAGTAATAAAAATTTATTTTTAGTGATTAATGAAACACTATTGTTGTAAGCTAAATACATAATAAAACTGGTTATTAGCATAGACATACTAATAACCATACTATCGTAGTTAAGTGATGCCGATAATCCTAAAGACATTGGCATAATCGCAATTAACAAAACTAATCTTTTGAAAAAAGGAATAATTTTCAGAGAAAAATAGATACAACCTGCGTAAAACAAAAGATTTCCCAACCTACCTGCATACATGTATGTTACCGGTGACAGCGTCCCCCAACTCGAAAACCCAAAAATATAAGAAGAAAACTTTACCAAAAACATAAAAAATGCTTGTGGAAGATACAATATAGGATGTGTTTTGGAGGTACTATATTGAGTAAAAATCTTTTCTTCATAATTAGCATTTGTAGTAGTATCAGCATAAAACTTTGTATAATCATATTTCTCATTTATATTATTAATTAAATATCTATGAGAAGATTCAGAATCAAGTATAGCTTTCGGGATATAGTTTCCTATCTCTCCTTGGTCGTTTGTTTCAGGAAAAAAATTTAAATTAGAAACTAAATATGCTTTTTTGAAGTGACTATCTTCATCAGCCATTTGGAAAGGTGGTATCACAAAAACAAAAACAATACCAAATATAAACATTAATTTTAAAAACAGCTTATTAATACGATCATCATAATTAATTAGATTCATTAATCCACCTCTATATTCCCAACTTACCTATACTATTAAACCAACCAATCAAGAAAAGTCTTGTTATAGTAGACTATGAATGTCAGATCATCTTGAGCTTGTTTTTTATTATTAATAAACAGTTCTCCTTGCTTATAAGGGTTATTATCAGCCTTATAAGCTGTGATTGAATGCCCTTGTGTACCAGTTGAATTGACATAAAGGTAATATTTTTTGCCCTTAGAATTTTTAATAGGCGGAAAACGTAATTTAAAAAATTGATTATCTTGTATGCTTTTAGCATCAACAGTAGTTGAGTAAATATCTTTATGATCACCTACTAGCCGAAGGCCTACAGTTACGTCTCCTGTGTTCTCTCGCATATATGTCGCCAATTTAATAGATACTCCGCTTAAATCATTGACATCTGCTTGAAATGTCTGCCCAAACTCAAGTCCTTCTGTTATTTCACCTACAGTTTTAGAACCAGTTTCTTGTAAAATAGAAATCGAATATTTACCAATATTACCCACGTAAACATAAATTAGCATAAGAACTATGAGAATAGGGACGATAGCCTTTCTAGCCTTAGACAGAATTTTTTTCATATACCTCTCCGTAATTTCCTTTTATATTTTGAAATCCATACATCTCGATTACATCATTTTGAATATGATTCCACTCTCTCTGTTTAGCAGTGTTAAGACCATTTTTTATTAACCTTTGTCTCAATTCTTCATCTTCACACACTTGATTGATCATATAAAGCGCATTTTCAATATTTCCCTGTTCGTACAGCATGCAATTTTCACCATGCTCTAGATACTCTAAATTGCCCTCATTTGGAGCAACTATTGATATTCCCCCGGTAGCCATCATTTCAAGAGGTGGGTAAGAAAAACTCTCAAGTATACTTGATTTAATTAAAATGTCACATTTCGAATAAATATTACCAACCTCATCATGCGGAACCTTATTCAGAAATTTATCAACTTTATACCATTCCTTTGGCTTACCACTATACGATAAATACCAAATTTCAAATTTTTCACGGTCTAGACTGTTAGTTATTTTAAAACTCTCGTCAACATTCTTATAATAGTCGTTAGAGTTTCCTTCAACAAGGACTTTAATTTTCCCCTTAAATGTTCTATTTCTAAAGGTAAACAAAGACAAATCTATACCATTAGGAGCAAAATTCACTTTTTTATTGTATTTGCTCGTTAACCATGTTTCGCACCACTTAGATATAGTTAAATAATTTATATTGGAAAACGAATTATAAGTTAAGTTAGCCCAAGTCCTCATATGATTGCCCGGCTCGTAAAACCTTGTCTCAAAGTTTTGTACTAAGTAATATTTTTCCTTTATTTTCGGGTATATGTTCAAAAAATGAGTTGTTGACCAAAGGGTTGCAACACATTTTCTAAAATATGAATGAAATGAATGCCGATGATATGAAACCACATTGATCTCTCCGTCATTATTAATAATGTTCTCATCATCTTCACTCATAGAGATTATCGTTACGTCTTTGCCAGCATCACGCAAAATATTACAGTGTTTTATGACTACATTAACTCCTCCACTTATTTGAGTTGAGGGAAGTACAAACGCTATATTCTCATTAAGCTTTGATTCAATAAACTCAAATAGATTGTATCCTGTGCTTAATGTAGTCCAACCATTCATAACATCATTAAATGCTTCTTGGCCTATCATTGATCGAAAAGAATGATCTAAAATGAGCTTATCCAAATAAAACTCCCAATCTTCCGCTGAATCACACAAAACTCCGTTATGTTCATGAGAAATAATCTCATTAAAAGCACCCACATTACTTGCTATTGTCACAACTTTTACTAAGCCTGCCTCCATCCATTTGTTTTCTGATTTAGCTTCGTTGAAAACAGTATGAATTAATGGGGCGAGGTTAATATCTACTTTTGAAATTAGATCAGGAAGATTCGTCCATTCTGTAAATTTTCCAAAAAGTATCCGATCTTTGAAGGCACTTAACTCTTCTGGTATATCTAAAATCCCAACTACCTTTAAGTAAACATTATTATGTTTCTCAAACATCTTTTTCACTACTGGGAGAATCAAATTAAAATCATCATTATGTGTAATACTACCGCTGAAATACCCAAGAATTACTCTATTGGTTATTTCAGGGGTAATTTCCTCTATGTCATTTTTTGGTTTTAGAGCCTTTAAAGATAGTTCTACCATTTTTTCCGATGCAACATTTCTATTAATAAAAACCTCTTCTACATATGGCTTCAGTTCATTGGCAAGTCTACCAGTAGTAGTGATTGCGTAATCACACATACTAAGAGTCTGTCTCGTTCTATTGACTCCATCCATATAAGCGTCGAATTCTTCTTTAGACATATTTTCTAAATATTTAATATCTTTAACATATTGATAATCAATAACCAGATCATCAATGTCAAAAAAAACTTTTTTATTGAAATAGTTTGCTTTTTTTATTAATCCCTCAACTACATCTGTATGGGGGCAGCGAAAGAAAACAAAAGCTCTGTAATAACGAACCATTTCAATATCCAATTCTTCGTAATATACAGTATCGCAAGAATAGCCATTGAAGTGAAGTTGCTCTACTTGATGATCTACTCGATAACGTGGTGGATGTGGGAGTGAGCACCCATTAATAAAAAGAATATCTTTATAATGATAGTTAGACTTCATTTTAGATCTAAGTATTCTTCGTTTCGTATAGTTAAGAGACTTTTTAATAAAGGAGCTAGCCCCCTCATATTTGATCGTAGCAACTGATTTTTTTATTAACATGTTAATACCCAAAATACTATCCCCTTCTAATCTGTTTTTTCAAGAATTCACTTCTAATTTCTTTTTTCCTTAATTTAACATAAGGTTTAACATTTTCCCCACCAGCTGTAGATGTAGGTGATATTCTCCAATGATAAAGTACTTTAGCAATATGCTGAACTTTATTGGTCTTTTCCAAAGCTCTTATAGCTAAATCCCAGTCTTGCACTCCCTCATATCCCTCTCTAAAGCCCCCTATTTTCTTTACTAATAAAGTTTTATAAACAACTAGATGACAAATATAATTAACATGCAGCAGTAATGAGAGATTCCACTTTTTCTTGAAAAAAGGCTGTTTTCTTTCACCATTTTCTAATTTATCTTCGTTACTATATAAAATATCGACATCTGGAAATTTATTTATCCGATTGGCGATCTCATATAATGCATATGGAGATAAAATATCATCGTTATCTAGAAGTGCGATGTACTCACCACGAGCCATTTCTAATGCCGTATTGCTGCAAGCAGAAATATGACCATTTCTACTCCTATATACAACTTGGATTCTTTTATCTTTCAATCGATATTCTTCAAGAACTTTATGTATATGCGAGGAGGTAGAGCAATCATCGGCTATACATAATTCCCAATTTTCATAATATTGATGCAACACAGATTCAATGCATTCTCTTAAATAGCTTTCGTCAACATTGTACACAGGTAACAGAATGGAGATTAGTGGATTCAATTTAAACGAATTGCAATTTTCGATTACATCCTCATCAGTATAAAGCTCATTAGAACTAATCCAATTACCGTACCAGCTATTATTAGTCAGTAATTGCAAAGGGTTATATTTTATTTTAGCACGTATATATAAACTATAAAGAACGTAGTATATACCACATAAATAAGAAAACATTATTTTAAAAAAACTAACTATATTTTGAATAATAAAAATCACAGACATCAGAAATATCACCCACTTTGATCAGCTGCCCCTTTTCAAGAATAGCTCCTCTACTACATAAATTACGAATTTGATCAATAGAATGGGAAACTAATATGACACTTGTTCCATTTTCAACCATATCTTTTATTTTGTTTTCACACTTTTGTTGAAACTTAAAATCACCCACTGACAATATTTCATCGACAATCAAAACATCTGGTGTTGCTGCTGTAGCGATAGCAAAGCCCAAACGTGCATACATTCCCGAAGAAAAATTTTTAACAGGGACATCTATGAACTCTTCTAGCTCAGCAAAATCAACAATTTCTTTAAACTTTTGTTTCATTTCTCTTTTGCTATACCCTAAAACTGCACCATTCAAAAAAATATTTTCTCTTGCTGTAAGTTCCGCATCGAATCCAGCCCCCAGTTCAATTAGAGGCGCTATCTTCCCATATACATTTACACTTCCTTCAGTAGGCTTTAAAACACCAGCAACAACTTTTAAAAGTGTACTTTTACCGGCCCCATTAAGTCCCAAAACTCCAAATAGTTCTCCCTTATTAATTTTAAAGCTAACATTTTTCAAAGCCCAAAATTCAGTATAAGAAATTTGATTTTTAAAGCGTTTTATAAGATATTCCTTAAATGTAGTTATTTTTTCACTTGTCATATTGAAACACATGGAGATATTTTCTATATAGACAATCGTTTCAGGTGTATTCATCAATAAAACTCCTTAAATATATAAAATAAATTTATCTTGTCTTTTCTTGAACAAATACAAGCCTGCTAATAAAGTCACAATAGCGTAACTAGCACATTGCAGATTCAAAGATAACGGTGGAACATGTCCATACAAAAGCGCTTCTCTAAAATGAGCCAAAAAATAAAAGAATGGATTGGCCATAAGCATAAACATATACTTGTCCGGCATAATATTCATTGGATATATTATTGGAGTGGCATACATCCAAGCAGTCATTAGAACCCCATAAATATGTTCAATATCTCTAAAAAACACCACTAAACTACATAAAATAAGTCCTACCCCAAGACTGAAAATAAAAACATATAAAATAGATACAAAACTAAAAATAATATTAATGTTCATTTCAACGCCCGTAACCAAACAAACAATTAAAACTGCACAAAACGAAAACAATAGATTTACAAGTGAATAAATCACTTTAGAAAGAGGGAATATATATTTTGGAATATAAACCTTTTTAATAATTTGCCCCGAAGAGTAAATTGAAGACATAGCCATTGAGGTTGCATCTGAAAAAAAGTTGAAAAGTACTTGCCCACTAATTACATAAGCAGCAAAGTTTTTAACGTTAAATTTAAATAGTTCTTGAAAAACCAACGTTATAATAAGCATAGTTAATAATGGGTTAAGCACGCTCCAAAGAATTCCTAGCACAGACCTTTTATACTTAATTTTTATATCTTTAATAACTAAAAGCTTCAATAAATCTTTGTATCTAAAGAAATTTTTGAAATAACCTTTTAGCTGTTTCATATTTTTATCAAACACCTGCTTCATTTTATTTAACAAACTATTCTAAATGAGTTTTTCCATCTTGCCAAAAAATCAGTTTCAATTGTGTAAATTCCGCAAAGTAGCCCCTTCAACCTACTTATGCTAAAATATTGACGTATCTACAAGAAAAGGAGATTGTAAACCTTGTCGAATCCAGTATACGGGAAACAGGCCAAAACGTCGACCCGTGACGATAAAAGGCCGGCTATTTTTTGGGTGTTAATTGTTGGGATTATTCTCTTTTTGGGTTGGGCCCCCTTCCAGGCTGCACTTTTTAATGGGCAAATGCTCGATTTTGAGAAGCCCCTGTATTGGGCTTTGATCATCAGCACGGTTCTACTGATTTTGGGAATCGTAACCTATTATAAGAAATTCAAATTGGAAGATCAAAGAGACTGGTTGGCGGTGTTTGTTATGTTGCTCCCGCTGACATACGTACTCTCATTGATTTCCGCTGCTTCTCATTATCTCGCGATGAACATGGTATTAGTTCAATGCATCTATGCCTCATTGTTCATCATTACATTGTACGCCTTGCGAGATCGGTTGAGCAACCGGATCATCCAAACGGCGATTATGACCGTAGCTTACCTTATTATAGGCTTCGGATTCATTAACTGGTTCGGGCAGTGGGTGCTGGCTGGTCGCTTGGTAGGATGGTTCTCGTCAATGGTCACTGGCAATCATTACACTGATGCTGTTATGACAGACTCCAACGGTCTACGTCTTACATCAGTGTTTCAGTACGCGAATACATATGCGGCATTTTTGATGGCGTTTTTGTTCGCGGCGGTCTTTTGTCTGATGCAGTCGAAGACGTGGTATAGAAAAGCGGTACACGGCTTTATGCTGGTGCCTATTCTGGTATCACTATTCCTGACTCTTTCACGTGGTGGTCTCGTGATGCTGCCCGTAGTGTTTGTACTGTTACTCTTGTTCTTTAAACCTGCACGTCAAATTTTGTGGATTCTGCATTGTGCAATTGCGGGTGTAGTTTCACTTGCTATTTTGAGCCCTATTACAAACTGGGGATTGCAGCTGAATCAGACCTACAATGGCGCTGAGGCGGCAAAAGGCTGGGGACTGCTGATTGGTGCTTCTGTCGTGACTGCTGTTGTTCTCTGGCTCATACAAGCCTCTCTGGGGTCTCATCTGGAGAAAGGCCTGCAAGGTCTGGCTTCACGCAAGCTGTCAAACCTGTGGCTTCCTGTTGGCTCTGTGATCGTCATTGGTGTAGTTGCGTTCCTGCTGATCGGTACAGGGCTACGGAGCTTTCTGCCAGCCAACGTGGAGACACGTCTGGAAAATATCAACTTCCAGCAGCATAGTGTGCTGGAACGTATAACCTTTTACAGCGATGCTTCCAAGCTGATTGCCGATTATCCGTTGATTGGTGCGGGCGGCGGCGGTTGGGCTACGCTGTATGAAAAATACCAAGATTATGGTTATACAAGCCGTCAGGCACATAACTTCTTCATGCAGTATCTGGTAGAGGTCGGTATTCTTGGATTCATCATTTTTATGGCGTTCATTCTTTATATTTTCTACAAATATATTAAAGGTTACATCAAGAAGGATGAGGAGCATCAGGATAGTCACTTCCTTTACCTGATCTTGACGATGTCTATTTTGCTCCATAGTCTATTGGACTTTAATATGAGTTATGTGTTCATGGGCATGCTGGTGTTTATAGGGTTGGGCGGTATGGCCGCCGCGATGGATACACAGCCTGTAAAACGCTTGGCGATGAAGTCAGAGGGCTTCCGTCCGATTTACAGCATCGTTATCGGTATCCTCAGCATTGTGCTTCTGTTTGCAGGACTGCGCTTTATACAAGCCAGCAGTGCTGCTAGAGAAGCCAAAGCGCTGGAAAGCAGCAATTCTTTTGAAGAAAGACAAGCTGCCTACAATAAGGACTTGGATCTGCGTCCAACTCACATTGATTCAATTGTTGGCTTGTCTCGTATGTATTATCAGGTATATCAGCAAACCAAGCGCGAAGAGTTCTATACAGGCGGTCTTGCCGTTCTCGGCCTGGGATTGAGCGCAGAACCGTTTAATAAAAATATGTTGATCATTGAGATGAGACTTGAACAAGCCAAAGGAAACAATGACAAGGCCTTTGCCATTTTGGAAAATAATCGTGCTAATTTCAATTGGGATTTGGATTGGCACAATTTGCTGATCACTCAAGCGTTTGAGTTTGGTAATAAAGCTCGTTTGGCCAAGGACACTGCGAATGAGAAAAAATACTTTGATGCTGGAATGAGTGCCTATCAACGTATTCTGGATGGTATGGCTCATTTGAAAACTTTACCTCCCACACAGCTCACAGGTCGCCCTTTTGAAATTACACCTTCAATTGCATTGAATGCCGGCAAGATTCAGTTCGTATCAGGTAAGCCTGCTGAGGCTGCCAACATTCTGAAAAACGGCTTGAGGGATGATTTGAGCGATGCTACCGATCGTGAGGTCGCCCGTTACTACATCGCTGCGTTGCAAAAGCAGGGACAGGATGATAAAGCTTTGTACGACAAGCTGATTAAAGCTGATCCGAAGGAGAAAGAGCAAATAGCTCAGTTGAAATCGGAGAAATAGAGCAACATAAAAAGAGACTGCCGTGATATAACACATCATTGAAGTGACCCCGAAAAGTTAGACGGTATATAATTAAGCTATCTTGAGGGTATGAGCCCGGTATTGAGCGGGACTCATGCCCTTTAATCTTGCCTTTATACGGTCGTTATTGTAGTACGTGATATATTGATCAAGTTCCTCTTTGAAGTGTTCGATGCTTTCAAATTCTTGTGTGTATAAAAATTCGGATTTTAGAATGCCAAAGAAGCTCTCGATCACGGCATTGTCATAGCAATTGCCTTTACGCGACATACTTTGTGTTATTCCATGTTCCTTTAACGTGTGTTGGTATGGGCTCATTTGGTAGTGCCATCCCTGATCTGAATGAATCATGAGCGAATCTCCTTCATTTATTTGTTCCAATGCCTTGTCCAGCATCTTGGAAACAAGAGAGTAGACGGGGCGTGATTCCACTGTATACGTAATGATTTCACCGTTAAATAAGTCCAATAGGGGGGATAAATACAGCTTCTCACCAAATAACTTGAATTCCGTAATATCCGTCACCCATTTTTCATTAGGCTTCGTTGCGTTGAAGTCTCGATTTAAAATGTTGGGTGCGATTTTACCAACAGTTCCTTTATATGAACGGTACTTTTTCATTCGTACCGTACATTTCAAACCAAGTTCACTCATGATTCGTTGTACTTTTTTATGGTTGACTTGGAGCTTTTCACTGTGCAATTGATCTCGAATTCGGCGGTATCCATAGCGGCCTTTATGCTCTTGATAAATGGCTTGAATACGGGATTTTAAGTCAGCATCTTTATCTGGTTCTCCGAATGTGTTCACCCAGTAGTAATACGTACTACGTGGTATCTGAGCCAGTTGCAGCAGAGCCGTAACGGGGTATTTCAGCCTTAGTTCAAAAATGACTTTCACTTTGTCTTGCTTTGTGATTTTTCCTTGCTTTGAACTAAGGCATTCAACTTTTTTAAGTAGGCATTCTCCATACGCAAACGTTCTATTTCCGCTTGTAACGCCTCGATAGAGCCTTCAACTGGAGTAGGTTTCTTGGATTCTTCTTTCATGGATGGACGCCCCTTTTTCTTTGATTTGAGGGCATCTACACCTTCTGTCTCTAGTTGGTTCTTCCAACGTAGTACCAGAGAATGTGTTGGTATATTGAAGATCGCAGCTGCTTCGCGGATAGATGTCCCATGTTCGTTTATATAATGAAGCACCTTTAGTTTATCTTCCACGGAATAGGTTGTATAGCCATTTTCAAAACCCTGTTCTCCATGATGTTCGTACTGTCGAATCCATGTTAGGAGTATACTATGCGATACTCCTATACTCCTCGCTATGCTTTTCTGTCCTTCCTTCCCTTCAAGATACCTTTTTACCGCTTGTATTTTTTCTTGTGTGGTCACTTTAGCCATTACAAAAACTGCACCTCCAATGTTAGATGGTGTCTAACAATTGGGGTGCAGTTCACATCTGGCAGTCTTTTTTTATACTGAGGAAGAGGGGCTTATTACGGTGATACTTTTTTTTGCTGATCCATCTTTTCAATAACTTGCCTCATATAAGCCAGCACTTCATCTTTAATCTCATTATGCTGCAGAGCATAATGAATGGTTGTTTCAATGAACCCTAACTTTTCTCCAACGTCATGGCGATTTCCATCAAATTCATAAGCCAGGATCGGATTCTTTTCACCCAGTTTGGACAATGCATCCGTCAATTGAATCTCCCCGCCTACTCCAGCGGATTGCTGACCAAGGATGTCGAAAATATCTGGCGTCAAGATATAGCGTCCCATGATCGCCAGGTTGGAGGTTGCTTCTTCTTTCTTCGGCTTCTCTACCAGACGTTCTGCTTCCGAGATTTTGGCGGTAAGTGCATGCCCTTCAACAATCCCGTAACGATGAACCTCGTTCCAATCCACTTGCTTTACACCTACAACAGAGCGCTGATACTCGTCGAAAACGTCCATCATCTGTTTGAGACATGGATTCTCAGACTCAACAATGTCATCACCTAAAAGCACGGCAAAAGGCTCATCCCCTATGAATTTACGTGCACACCATATAGCGTGACCTAAACCTTTGGGCTCCTTCTGACGGATGTAGTGTATGTCTGCCATTTCTGTCGGCTTGCGCACCTCATTGAGCAGATTCCATTTTTCCTTGGCGGCCAGATTATGCTCCAGCTCAAATGAGTAATCAAAATGATCCTCAATAGCTCTTTTACCTTTACCAGTAACGATAATAATATCTTCAATCCCAGATGCTACAGCCTCTTCGATAATATATTGAATGGTTGGCTTATCTACAATCGGAAGCATTTCCTTAGGCATCGCTTTGGTAGCAGGTAGAAAACGGGTTCCTAATCCCGCAGCAGGAATAATCGCTTTACGGATTTTCATGGGTTAATCTCCTTTGTCTTCAATATAACGGATAGATATACTTCTATGATTATAACAGGAAGGTGGATTCATTTAATAGGCTAAAGAAGAAGACATCTTCCCTCAAAGAGAAAATGTCCTCCAATCACTTACTTGTGCTATATGAATATATTATGCTTCTGTAATCTTTTTGGCTCCATACATATATAACCAATTACTTCACTAGTTGCCCGCGTGTAACACCCAACTGATTCGTTGCTTTAAGCGTCTTCCAGACCTGTGTGCCGCTGATTTCTCCGCGCAGGGCACGGTTGTAGAGGTCAATCACCTCTCGTACCTGCTCCGGTGTCTCCTCCAAAAACTCCACGCGGTAGCGGGACACGCCCAGCTCCATAAAGTTGGACAGGTACTCGGCACCTGATTGCTCGATGGCGTTGTATACCGTGTTGCGGCAGCCTTCGTCCACGCGAACGGGGTGAGACATACCAATCCGGTCGCGCAGGGATGCGCGATGGTCCTCACAAGGACGCCCGCAGTTGGTGTAGTCTGTGCCTTCGCTCATGAAGGTACAATATACGCAATGTTCGGTATGGAACATCGGCATATGCTGCTGGATCACGATCTCCAGCTTATCGGTACGTGTGCGTCTGAGCATATCGACCATTTGCTGGATGTTCAGATCATACGACGGCGTAACCAGGTCGCAGCCTGAATCCAGGAACAAATCAGCCGCTTTGTGGTTGGCGACATTCAACGAGAAGTCACCAATCAGTTGCGGATGATGTGCGTCCGGATTTTCCAGCCGATGACGCATGTAGAAATACAGCGCCCCCGGATTGCGTACCAGCACAGCATCTGGCTTCAGACGCAGGATGTTGTTGTGGTAGCCGTTTTCACCCGGCATGTGAATACGCGGGGTCGCCAGCGCAATTCGGCGCCCTGCGGCGTGTACAGCCTCCACGGCTGCCGGGAATTGCTTGATGAACTCGAAATCGGCGTAGATGAACTCCACGCCGGCCTCCAGCGCAGCCTCAACCTGCGGGAGGCTGCGGCACAGCGCGGTCAGTTCTGCCTGACCGCGTGCCACTGGCGATGCGGGAACCGATGCATCGCCATACACCTCTACCGCCCGCTTCGTGTACACGGGCGGTTTGGGGCGCTCGCCCGCGAGCAATTCCACCGCCTGACGGCGGATACTGTTCAGCTCGCGCATCGGCACGATGACGTCCCCATGCAGGTGGACGTCCATTTCTTCCAGCTGGAACACCGTTCCGCCCAGTCGGCCGAACTGCTCCTCAAGCAGTTCGCGCGTCATTGGACGCTTCTGGGCGGTTTCAAGTTCCAGCTCGGAATCCACACGGACCGTCGTGCCTTTCTGCACATCGGTCCACCAGGTCGACAGCGGCTGCCCTGGAGAGCCGCTGACACGCACATGTACCGGGAAGACGCGGTACGGCTTGTCGGTGTCGTACGTCTGGCGCAAACGCTTGTCCAGCGCCGGGTCGTTGGTCTTCCAAATGCGGTCGCCGACATGTACACGGCGCAGATCGACATCGTTGCGTCCCGCTACGATGTCGATGATCCAGCCTTCTCCGGCTTCGCCTTCGATCTTTACACCCTTGCGACGGATATCGTATACGCGTCCGCCTTCTTCTTTTTGCGTGGGATCTCCCGCATCGAATACAATACCGTCGCCACGCTTCAGCGGTGCATCAATACGGCACACAACGCCGTCACGAAGGATTTGTTCCACCCGGCCCAGATACACACCCCGGCTTTTCGGGAACGTACCATCAACCAGCTTCTTGTTATTCGTTCCTTCCAGAAACCCGTGCGTAAAGCCGCGTGAAAAGCTTTGCTGAAGCTCGCGGATATCTTCTTTGCTGGTCTTGGACGTGTCACCTTCGAAATACTTATCAATCGCCTTACGGTACTTGCTGACCACGTTGGCCACATATTCAGGCGTTTTCAGTCTTCCTTCAATTTTAAAAGAGATGACACCTGCCCCAATCAACTCCGGCAGCAGATCAATTGCAGCCAGATCCTTAGGTGACAGTAGGTACGTCACATCGGCCATCGGCTTTTGCTCGCCATCCACCATCAGATCGTAAGGCAAACGGCATGCCTGTGCGCATTCGCCGCGGTTCGCAGAGCGCCCGCCCCACATTTCAGAAGTCAAGCATTGACCCGAGTAAGATACACATAACGCGCCATGTACAAATACTTCCATCGGAAGTCTCGCTTGCTCCCCTATTTTTTGAATCTGTTTTAAGTTATTCTCACGTCCGAGCACGACCCGTTCAATGTTGTACGGTTTCGTAAACTCTACCGCCTCCGGCGAGGTAATTGTCATCTGGGTAGAACCATGGATCGGAAAATCCGGCGAAATATCGCGGATCATTTTCACCAAGCCCATATCCTGAGCAAGCAACGCGTCCACACCCGCATCCACGCAGGCATCGACCAGTTCCTTGGCGTCCTCCAGCTCGTTTTCAAACACCAATATATTGAATGTCAAAAAACCCTTAACCCCATAGCTATGCAAAAACGCCATAATTTCAGGCAGTTCTTCCATACGGAAATTGTTCGCCCGCGCCCGTGCATTGAACTTTTCTACTCCGAAAAAGATCGCATCGGCTCCATTCGCCACCGCCGCACGCATACAATCCCAGTCACCGGCCGGTGCCAGAAGCTCGACATCTTCTCTTCGTACTGCTGATTTCATCATTGTCCTCCCTATACTGAGAAATAACCTGTTATTCTTTGGTTAAGCGTTATTTTTCAGAGCAGCGATGCTGCTTATTTTAAAATCCTATGAACTATCATCCTATCCGATCATCCCTACTCTGAACCCCAGGCTCACGGGATCAATGGCATCCAACTCAAAAAATCCGCATCACAAATCTGCGGCATAATCATTCTTATCTTGTAACTAATCTAGTGTACCAGACTGCGCCCCAAGCTTCTACACTTTCCAAGCGATTCCTAGCAAGAATATCATACTGAAAACAAAAAAACACCTCCATATCCGTCAAGCAGTGCGTTGGAGGTGAGTCATATAAAACTAGAAAGAAGCGAAGTAAATATCGCTGCTCAGACTACTTCTTAAAAAAAGGAAAAGTAGGTAGGATAGGCAACCTAGTAAAACGTGCTGCCTTTGCTCTTCTCTGCTCACACTTTAAAAAGATTGGCGATCTTATGGCGGGTGCCAGCGGAGCGGGCCATTTGAATCCGGAGAAGCGTCAGCGCTCGAAGGATCAAATGGCCCGCGCAGCGCTCTCCCCACCATAACTCACTAATCTTTTCCCTACACCCTCTACTTCACAAACATAAACGAATTCAGCGTTGAATCCAGTGCATTAGACTGCACGCCCGTGTTGTTCGCGTCATTCAGCGTCGTTGTCACGGTATACGTTTTTCCGTCACGCTCCAGAACGATTTGACGTCCTGTGTAGCCAATGCCTTCTTCCACGCGATGGAATGTAAAGGAAGCTGCCGAAACCCCAGCAAACGTCACGTCCTTAACCTCTTCAACCTTGAGGTTTTTGTAGCTTTTACCCTGCTTATCGTAAAAGTCCTTGAGCTGGGATACCGTTAACTCGAACGATTTGCCATTATCGACTTTGATGGAGAAGCTTCCTCCGGTAAACTGGTACTCCACATCACCCAATTCAAACTGGTCGCTGATCGCTGTCCAGTATCGTGGAATATTCACCGTGTACTCATAGGCTTTGGAGGTCTTTTTGACCGTTTTCGTTTTGTCTGCCAGATAGTCGTCCTCTTCCAGTTGTCCGAAGTTGCTCGCTACAGTTTGGAAGTCGATTTGAAGCGAGGAAATGAGCGCATTGAACTGATCATTCCCTTTGCTCACTTTTTCCGGCACAGCGTATTCAGCCAGATAGCGATATCCATTTTGCTGAATCAGCACACTGTATTCTTTAACCCATCCGTCGCCAAAATTGTATCGATACTCCTGAACCAGCCCCTGAACCCCCGCAACCTCCAGTGGATACGTCTTCTGGGCCTCATAAGCTGTAGATACAAATGAATCGCTCAGCCACTTTTGCAGCTGTTGACTCCAGTTTTCCAACTTGGCATCAGCCGGAGCTGAGGTCACCTTCAAGCGGAAACTCGATCCATCATTGCTTTCGTACTGCATCCGCTGGTCGTCCATTTTCCAGCCTGCCGGTATGCTAAGCGACACACCATAGTCCGGATTTCCAGCCTCTCGTGTGCCCCCTACAACGGTGGACAGATCTTTAATGCTTTTATCCTGTGCATTGAAGGAAGTTTTGAAGGAATTTAACAGACCCGCATACTGTGAGAGATCCTTATAATTCGTTGCTTTGGCATCGGAAAAATAAATGACATACAGTCGCCCGTTGTCATAATACTGACGGTTTTCCCACAGCACGCCGTCTCCATCCTTCGTAATGACACGCGCATAAGGTACCTTCGATTTCGGGAAGGATTTTCGATCTACAACGATTTCTCCCGTCTCCTTGGCGGTTTGCACCAACTGTTGGAGAAGGTCGTCCGCATTCAACGGAACCGGCTGTGAAGCCGTATGCACTTCCATATAATACGCACTATTCTCGTCCATGAATGTAGAGATACTCTCATCCCCGCCACCCTGACCGATGACCAGTCCTGTCGGATAGTTCATGGACCAATCGTAGTAGCTGTTCCCGATCTGCGTCTTGCCCTCATCATTATCAATGCTCGGCGTCTCTTCCGCTACCTTGCCTGCGTCTTCTTGCGCCTCCATCCGAATGATAATTCCCGCACCATTCTTCTCCAGCTTGCCTCCGAGACCCTCTGCTACTTGCCGCAACGGAACCATCAAGATGCCTGACGACATTTCCGGCGGAGCCGGAAGTGTCACCTTGTGACCTCTCACCCAGGCAGTGCGGCTTCCGATGGTCAGCGATACGACGTGAGCGCCGCTGCTAATTTTGACCACATTATCTTCAGCCAGCCGAATTTTGCTGTTAAATGCTTTTTTGAACACACCAGCCGGAACCATCAGTGCACCGCTTTTCGAATAGGGTTTTGCAATATTGGCATTCTGACCGTTCACGATGGCTGTGTTGCTGCCGCCTTGCAGGCGTAGCTCCAAGATCGTTTTATCACTGACCGCCGCAACTGCCGGCAAAGCAGATAGCAGAACGGACAACGCAACAGCGCCAGCTCCCAGCTTATGCATCATTTTTCTTTGAATATGCTTCACAATAATCTCCCTCTAGCTATATTTGATATCATAACGCTCCGTTTTCAATTACTTTCCTGTAACGGTCGCCTGTTGGACTGACTCAGATGCTTCCTTGGAAGGCGCTACATTGCCATCACCAGTTGACTCATCCGAGTCCCCGGAATCCTCTCCGCCCTGAATAGATTCATAGATTTCGCCATTATCCTGTGACAGTACCAACTTGCGTTTTACAATATCGCCGTCCGTCTGCATGAGCAAGCTCACCGTCTGACCCGGCTGATAGCTTTTAAGCAACTCGTTGATGTCGATAGTGGAAGCCACACGCTTGCCGTTTATGCTATACAACTCGTCGCCTTCCTTGATTTTGGCCTGAACAGCACTAGCCGAAGTAATTTTTGTGACTTTCAAAGGGTCCTCCGTAGGCAGCCCCACGATCGCCGACCAGCTCTCTTCCAATCCTAGACCAAGACTCGCACGCCGAACCTCACCATACTTGAAAAATTGAGCAATCACATACTTCACCGTATCTGAAGGAATCGAAAAGCCCATATTTTCAATACCGACAGCCGAAAATTTCATTGTATTGATCCCGATTACCTCGCCCTTGAGGTTTACAAGCGGACCGCCGCTGTTACCAGGATTGATTGCGGTATCGCTTTGGATGAGACGATAGGCAGCGTTGACGCCACGGTTCAATCCGCTGACGACACCCGAAGTTGCCGAATTACGCAGGGAAAAAGAGATAGGCGTTCCGATAGCCACTACCTGCTCTCCCACCTGAAGGTTATTCGGTGAGCCTGCTAGGGTAGCAGGCTTGAGGCCGCTTGCTTTGATTTTAACCAATGCCAAGTCACTGACCGGATCGCTGTAGCTATCTGTAATACCGTAAGATTTACCATCCGATGTCACGACCACAGCATCATTTAATCCTTCAATGACATGGGCATTCGTGACAATCCATCCATCCGCCCGAATGATGACCCCTGTGCCGTGAGCAAGGTTGTAGCGATCCCCGCCTGATACGGCTTGTCCCGTTGCTGAGCGGCCGATAATGCCTACCACAGAGGGAGATACGTTTTTAACCACCTGCGGCACACGATCGGTCGATAACGTATATGTACCATTTGCGCTGTTATACGCGCCGCTGGTTCCTAATGCTTTATTCACATCGCCTACATTCACATAGACTCCGCCGTTAATGATCTTTGCCTTCAAAGCGGTTCCGCTGCTGGCTGCACCTGCTGTTCCAGATACACACAAAGCGCTACCCAAAGCCAGTATGACCGCCCTTTTCCCCATCTTACGCATATGTTCACCTTTTCCTCTCTAACATGACCCTGTTCTATCAGTTAGTCCAAATCTACCATAGAGGAGACACGCATACAATCGCTTTAAGCCCTATCTTTTTCTAAAAAAGCTATAATTGCCGCTTACATGACCCCTCATGTCATTTATACTATAAAATTACCAAATCCTTATATCAAGAAAATAAGCAAAAACGATAAATAATCGTTATAGCGTTTGGGTCATTCCTTCATTTACGGGCACTTCCAACTATGATACCATCACATTATATCTTAGTTCTATTGTCGGAAATAAAAGTATAATCTTGAATCCCTGCAAACAATGCTTATGAAGGAGGCAAATGGATGGCTTACGAACCAATCTGGACCGCTCATCCCGATAAACTGAACAAATTTGAATTTGCCAAGCTGGAAAAGGACGGTCTCGACGTCATACGCACCATTATCGAAAACTATGCGAGCGAAGGCTTCGATTCGATCTCTGCGGACGATATGGACCGTTTCAAATGGGCTGGTGTCTATCAGCAAAAGCCCAAGGATGGTCATTTCATGATGCGTGTCCGCATCAACACAGGTATCATGACATCAGCGCAGGCACATGCATTGGCGGACATAGCCACGCTGTACGGACGCGGCCTCGTTGATGTCACCACCCGTCAGGCTATTCAGTTTCACTGGCTGACGGTTCAAGACTTACCTGATATTTTCAAGCGGCTGGAAAAAGTCGATTTGTACTCTTTTGAGGCTTGCGGCGACTGCCCGCGTACGATTGTTGGCAATCCACTCGCCGGCATTGATCCGAATGAATTGGTCGACACCAAGGACATTGTGGATGAAGTCAACCGTTTTTTTCTATTAAATAGGGACTTCTCCAATCTGCCGCGCAAATACAAAATGTCCATCTCCGGTAATACGTACAATAACGCGCAGGCTGAAATTAACGATTTGTCCTTTACGCCAGCTACTAAAGTCATCGACGGGGAAGAAATCATCGGCTTTCATGTGATGGTCGGTGGAGGTTTATCCGCCAAGCCACATTTGGCGCAATCGCTGGACCTGTTTGTCCGTCCTGATGAAGTTTTGAAGGTTGCCATTGCAGTCACTACCATTTTCCGGGATTACGGCTATCGGGAAAAACGACATCATGCCCGCCTGAAGTTCCTCATCGCCGATTGGGGCCCGGAAAAGTTTTTAGCCAAGCTCACCGAGTATATCGGCGAAATGCCCAGCCGGGGCGAGGATAAAACGATCGGCTGGCAAGCAGCCTACTTTGACGGTGTGCATCCACAAGCGCAACAGGGTCTAAACTATGTCGGTCTAAACGTGCCAGTCGGCCGTCTGGCTGCTGACGAGCTGCATGAGCTGGCTGAGCTGGCTGACCGCTATGGTGATGGACAGATTCGTACCACCATGTCACAAAATATTTTGCTGAGCGGCGTGCCGGACGACCAGGTGAATGAATTACTACAGGCTCCTGTGCTGCAACGCCTGACGCCACAGCCCAAGCATTTTATGAGCCGTACAGTTTCATGTACCGGGAATGAATTCTGCAATCTGGCGATTGTGGAGACTAAAAAGCGGGCGGTTGACGTTGCCGAGTATTTGGATCAGCACATAGAGCTGGATGAAAAAGTGCGCATTCATTTCATCGGCTGCCCGAATTCCTGTGGACACAAGCATATTGCAGACATCGGTCTGCAAGGCTCGCTTATTAAGACACCCGAAGGCATGGTCGACGCGTTCGACATTGCTGTCGGCGGAACGCTTGGACCGGGTGCCCAGTTCAATAAAGCACTCAAAGGCCGCGTACGTGGTGATCAGGTCGGCCCTGTGCTGGCAGAACTGATTCTGTTTTACAAAGAAAATCGAAATGCTGGTGAAACTTTTTATGCGTATGTACAACGGGTAGGCATTCCGACTTTTCAGGAAAAGCTATCTGCTATTTTGCAGTCCAGCACCGTCGCTTCCTGAGGCTTGTAAGTAAGGCTCTTCTATAATATGTTCTCTTAACCTAATAGGCCTTCCAAGGCAGCCTGTTTGTATTTCGCATACAAGCAGGCTATTTTCTTGTGGTCATAACATGGCTACAAAAGGCTCTCTGCTGTGCTTTCGAAAAAAAGACACCGGATTATTCCGGAATCAAAATTTTAGCGAAATCAAGCATGACCGGCTTACGAGCGCCGCCGGATGTGGATGTCACCACTGCATAGCCTGTCGGTATTTTGTATACGAGTCCTGTGTCATATCGGATGCCGAAGGAATTGTCTTCCTTGTAATGGGTAGTGGTTTCCCAAACCTTCGTTCCGTTTCCTTTCAAGCCAGTGATGGTGATCCCATGCATTTTTGTGGTGCTTCCCAGCGGATCATATCGGTCACTAAACTGGACGTACACCTGCTCCTCCGGCAGATATACCCGGTCAGTCGGATAATCCTCAGTATCACCGAACAATTGAAATCCGTTGCTCAAAATCTGTGTACGCTTGCTGTTCCCTTTAAGCCCTGTCACTGCAATATGGCCTCCAGGCAACTCACGTACTTCTGCAATGTCTTTACCCATGCCCAAGTCAAAATGGATGTTACGGATTTCTTGTCCGTACACATCTGCCTGTACTCCTACCGGGCCATGAGGACTGTTCATAAGTGCATAATATCCATCGTGATTCCCGACCAGCCAACCCGAAGTCACTCCGGTCTTCGTCCGTTTCCACAGCTCCTCACCAGTTTCAGAGTATTTGAATACGGTGAATGCTTGCTCCACCCGGTTCAGAGAGGATACAAGAAATCCTCCATCTGCAAGCGGTTCCAATCCTATAAGAGAGTCCTTTCCACGGGATACCAGACCCTCTGTTTGTAACATTTTGGACCATATGGCATTCCCTTCATCATCTAACCGAGAGGCTTGCAGCTCCCTTATCCCATCCGGCTTCGTATAGTCGATCAGCAACAGCGAGCCACCATCCGACGTTTCCCGCTGGACTCCTCTACTATCTGCCCCAGACTGCACATTCAGATCCAGCTCATGTTTCCACACATCCTCCAGCGAGCTGTCCAGCTTGCCATACGTGACATGCACCACGCTTGCCTCGTTGCTGTCTTCGATGTTCAATACCAGAAATCCACCATTCGATGCCGATTGAATATAATTATGAGGGTTCTCTTCATCCTCAAAGCTTCCAATCGCTGCGCTGGTTTCAATTTCAGCCTGCTTGGGCACAGCCGCCTCGGACACCTCGGATGCATAAGACGGAACAGCGCTAACCCCCATGACCAATATCGCTAAAGCAACTCCTGCTGTCCATGAATAAACATGTGTACGTAGAAAATCGTTTCGCATTCCCTTCAAACGTTCCAGCTCCCTTCATGACTTTACCTCAGAGATGTTTTTAAAAACCTTAGATGTGATAACACTACAGATGGCTGCGCTTCAACTTGTAATGGTTGTCACGTGGGCACGGAACTTCATGCGATGCTATACAATTATCGGTTATATATTTACCTCTTCAAGCCCTAGCCCAAACATTTGAAACTCCAAAATGGAGACTACTCCGAGACTTTCTGCCGATGAATATACGTATAGATTTATTATTCCAGCGCTTGGTAAACTAAGTGTCACATGCTTTAACGCAAGATTTGGATAAAAGTTCTCTATTTTCACAAAATAAAGCCCCACCAAGACAAGGGAATGAATACGCTAATTCGCATTCTACCTTCATACCTGTGTGGGGCTTACAAGACTTATATTAAATATGTCTACAGATCGGCTGTCTGGAGCGCCTGGCTGCGCTGTGTATCCCGTTCAAGAATCGGCTTCAAATACCGTCCTGTATAGGATTCTTCGACCTTCACGAGCTGCTCAGGTGTTCCAGCAGCCAAAATCGTTCCACCGCCGCTACCGCCTTCCGGTCCCAAATCAATCAGATAATCGGCTGTTTTAATCACATCCAGATTATGCTCGATGACCAGTACAGTCTCTCCCGAATCAACCAGACGATGCAGTACCGTCAGCAATCGGTCAATATCATGAACATGCAGCCCCGTAGTCGGCTCGTCCAAGATGTAAATCGTCTTACCCGTGCTGCGACGATACAGTTCGGAAGCCAGCTTCACACGCTGCGCTTCGCCCCCGGATAAGGTAGTCGCAGGCTGTCCCAGCTTGATATATCCCAGGCCTACATCCAGCAGCGTCTGAATCTTGCGATGAATCTTCGGAATATTTTCAAAAAACTCTGTCGCATCCTCTACCGTCATCTCCAGCACATCGGCAATACTTTTACTTTTGTACTTAACTTCAAGGGTTTCCCGATTATAGCGTTTGCCCTTGCATACTTCACACGGAACGTACACATCCGGCAGAAAGTGCATTTCAATCTTGATAATGCCGTCGCCCTTGCAGGCCTCGCAGCGACCACCCTTAATGTTAAAGCTAAAGCGACCTTTTTGATAGCCACGGACCTTAGCCTCATTTGTTTTTGAAAATAAATCACGAATATCATCAAATACTCCGGTATAAGTTGCAGGATTGGAACGTGGCGTGCGGCCGATCGGAGACTGATCAATCTCAACGACCTTATCGATATTTTCAAGTCCGCGAATTTCCTTATGCTTACCCGGACGCACTCTCGCCCGGTTCAGATCACGCGCCAGTGTTTTGTATAGGATTTCGTTGATCAGCGTTGACTTCCCGGAACCGGATACGCCAGTAACAGCCGTGAAAACACCTAACGGGATTTTAACATTTAAATTTTTGAGATTGTTCTCCTTAGCCCCGCGTACCTCCAGCCACTTATCCGTAGGCTTGCGCCGTTCGGTATTGACCGGAATGAACTTGCGCCCGCTCAAATATTGCCCTGTCAGGGAATTTGGGTCTTCCATAACTTCCTGCGGGGTACCCTGTGACATGATCATCCCGCCGTGGATTCCAGCTCCCGGCCCAATATCAATAATATAATCGGCTGCCATCATCGTATCTTCGTCATGCTCCACCACAATCAGCGTATTCCCGAGATTCCGCATATGCTCCAAAGCACTAATCAGGCGGTCATTATCCCGCTGGTGCAACCCGATACTTGGCTCGTCCAAAATATACAGTACACCCATCAGGCTGGAACCGATCTGTGTCGCCAACCGGATGCGTTGTGCCTCACCACCGGATAACGTGCCGGCTGCACGACTTAAGGTCAGGTACTCCAATCCAACATTAACGAGGAATCCCAAACGGCTGTTAATTTCCTTAAGAATGAGATTGGCAATGGACTGTTCCTTCTCACTCAACACCAGCGTTTTGAAAAATTGAGACGCCTCGCCGATGGACAAATCAGTTACATAGGCAATGTTACGCTCCTGAATAGTCACCGCCAGGGTTTCTTTCTTCAAACGATGTCCCTTACAGGTGTTACACGCCTTTGCGCTCATAAATCCTTCAATAAATTCACGGATACCGTCAGAAGCTGTGTCACGATAGCGACGCTCCAGATTCGGGATAATTCCCTCGAAGGTCACATAGGCTTCCTTGCGTTGTCCAAAATCATTTTCATAACGGAATCGGATCTTTTGGTCACCCGTTCCATGTAGTATGGTGTTCATTTGTTCCGTGGTCAGTTGGCTGACAGGAATGTTCTGTGGAATACTATAATGCTCGCATACAGACTGCAAAAATTGCGGATAATAGGTGGAGGTTCCTCCACTCCATGCCTGAAATGCTCCATCTTCTACACTTTTCTCCGGGTCAGGAATGAGCAGGTCGGGGTCGACCACCATTTTAACGCCCAATCCGTCACAATCCGGGCAAGCACCGAACGGACTGTTAAAAGAAAACATCCGTGGCGACAGCTCGTCTATACTGAAACCACAGATCGGGCAGGCAAAATTAGAACTGAAGCGCAGCTCTTCTTGCCCCATCATGTCCACCAGCAACTGACCTCCTGAAAGGTTCAATGCTGTCTCAATAGAGTCGGACAAGCGTGTACGCACATCCTCCTTCACTACGATCCGGTCTACAACCACTTCAATGGAATGCTTCTTGTTTTTCTCCAGCTCGATCTTTTCGGATAGCTCACGCAATTCGCCATTGACACGCACCCGTACAAAGCCTTGCTTGGCAATATCCGCAAACAGCGTTTTATGCTCCCCTTTGCGTCCCGAAACCAATGGGGCCAATATTTGCAGCCTTGTCTTTTCAGGGTATTGCAAAATGCGGTCTACCATTTGTTCAACCGTTTGTGATGTAATTTCAATGCCATGTTCAGGACAATGAGGGTGACCGATTCGGGCAAACAACAGCCGCAAATAGTCATAAATCTCTGTAACCGTACCGACAGTAGAACGCGGATTACGGCTCGTAGTCTTTTGGTCAATGGAAATCGCAGGTGACAGTCCGTCAATGGAATCCACGTCCGGCTTTTCCATTTGCCCCAGGAACTGACGCGCATACGCGGATAAAGACTCCACATAACGCCGTTGTCCTTCTGCATAGATCGTATCGAAAGCCAGTGACGATTTACCTGAGCCACTTAGCCCCGTCAGAACGACAAATTTGTCCCTGGGGATGGTCACGTCAATATTTTTGAGATTATGCGCCCGAGCGCCTTTGATGATGATGCTTTCATTCGCCAAATGTTTCATCTCCTTAGCCATAGTTCACGTCATGCTATATTGCGATGGAATACCTCATGCAAGTGATATATCGCAAAGAGAACGACCACATGGGCCGCCCTCTCTATTTTCAAAAGCAATCATACATTTCATTTTCAATGTGTTTGCGCTACTAGCCGCCCCTGAAAGCTTAATCAGCCCGCAGCTCCAGCAAAGCGTCACGCAACTCGGCGGCGCGCTCGAACTGTAGATTCTTGGCAGCATCCTTCATTTCCGCTTCCAACCGCTGAATCAGTGACTGACGCTCCTTCTTGGAAAGTTTACCCGTCTCGCCAGGAAGGTAATCATTACGTGCCTCTGCCACCTTGGTCGCTTCAATGACATCACGAATCTTTTTACGAATCGTTTGCGGGGTAATGCCGTGGTCTTCATTATATTGAATTTGAATCGCACGGCGGCGTTCGGTTTCTTTTATCGCTTTATCCATAGAATCCGTAATTTTGTCACCGTACATAATAACACGACCATCACTATTCCGCGCTGCCCGTCCAATCGTCTGGATGAGTGAACGTTCGGAACGCAGGAAACCTTCCTTGTCCGCATCCAAAATCGTCACCAGCGATACTTCTGGCAAATCCAGACCTTCCCGTAACAGGTTGATCCCAATCAATACATCAAAGGTACCCAAACGGAGGTCCCGTAAAATCGCCATCCGCTCCAGTGTCTTAATCTCGGAATGCATATACCGGACCTTGATACCCACTTCTTTTAAATAGTCGGTCAGATCCTCAGACATCTTCTTGGTAAGCGTGGTGACCAGTACCCGCTCCTCACGCTCCATACGAAGCCGTATCTCGCTAATGAGATCGTCGATCTGTCCCTTGCTTGGACGAACCTCAATGATGGGATCAAGTAGTCCTGTAGGTCGGATGATCTGTTGCACAGTCGTTTCGCATTTCTCCAGCTCATAGGGGCCTGGTGTAGCTGATACGTAGACGATCTGACTCACCTTGTCCTCGAACTCTTCAAACTTCAGCGGGCGATTATCCAGCGCAGATGGCAGACGGAAACCATGGTCCACCAGTACATTCTTACGTGCCTGGTCACCATTATACATCGCCCGAATCTGCGGCAACGTAACATGAGACTCATCAATCACGATCAGCATATCATCTGGAAAATAATCCATCAGCGTATATGGTGTCGCCCCCCGCTCGCGGAATGTCAGTGGACCTGAGTAATTCTCGACGCCGGAACAAAAACCAACCTCTTTCATCATCTCGATATCATAGCGGGTACGTTGCTCCAAACGTTGTGCCTCCAGCAGCTTCCCTTGTTCCTTCAGCTCCACTAACCGTTCTTCAAGCTCACGTTCAATGTTGACCAGTGCTACCTTCATCGTATCCTCATGAGTAACAAAGTGAGATGCAGGGAAAATGGCAATATGATCACGTTCACCGATCAATTCACCCGTAAGCACATTAATCTCGGTGATCCGTTCAATTTCATCCCCGAACAGTTCTACCCGTATAGCGTGTTCCCCATGGGAAGCCGGGAATATTTCAACAACATCCCCCCGTACACGGAAAGTACCCCGCACGAAGTTGATATCGTTCCGCTGATATTGAATATCGACCAAGCGGGACAAAATCTGATTGCGGGGTTTCTCCATACCGACTCTAAGCGAGAGCAGCAGGCTTGAATATTCTTTCGGCGAACCCAAACCATAAATGCAGGAGACACTCGCTACAATAATAACGTCACGACGCTCAAACAGAGAGCTTGTGGCCGAGTGGCGAAGCTTATCAATCTCCTCATTAATGCTGGAATCCTTCTCAATATACGTATCGGAAGACGGGATGTATGCTTCCGGTTGGTAGTAATCATAGTAGCTGACAAAATAATCGACAGAGTTATTCGGAAAAAACTCCTTAAACTCACTCGCCAGTTGGGCAGCCAAAGTCTTGTTATGTGCAATAACCAGCGTAGGCCGATTCAGCTTGGCAATCGTCTGCGCGATGGTAAACGTCTTACCCGTTCCCGTAGCACCCAACAGCGTTTGATGCTTTTTTCCTTGTGTAATCCCCTCTACCAGTTCAAGAATGGCATGAGGCTGATCGCCTTGAGGCTGGAATTCCGACTGAATTTCAAAAGTCTTGTCGCTAACAACGATATCACTCATTGCCCTGCATCACCCTTATCGTCTAAAATGAAAACATCATGTTTCTACAACAGTCGAGCTGAAACGTCTTTACCTGTAAACCTATGTCGATATTTCCCGAGCAATGATACTTGGGAAATATGGTTGGATAAGAATGTTTGTTCCCGTATTATACCTCTTTCTTACCTTGGATGCAAACGATAAGTCTTGAATAGGAGTGAATTAAATTTTGGATATCACCATCGTGTTGGGCATCATCGCCGGAATCATAGCATTAATCGGTGGCTTCTTATGGGAAGGCGGACAATTTACAGGGCTGCTTCAGGGTACATCGGCTCTGATTGTGTTTGGCGGAACGCTCGCAGCAGTTGTTATCAGCTATCCCGCCTCTAAACTAAAGAGCATACCTGCGGCCCTTCGGATGGCTTTTAGCCGTGAGGAGAATCTCTCCGAGCAATATATTGAAGATTTGGTTTCCATGGCAGCCACCTCCCGCCGATCCGGGGTCCTTGCGCTGGAGCGTATTTCGTCAGAGCATCCAAATGCATTTCTGCGCGAAGGTCTTCAACTGGTCATTGACGGAACCGAGCAGGAACAAATTAAGCAAATTCTGGAACTTGAATTAGATACCATTGAGCATAAGCACGAAGGATATGCCAAAATATTTGAATCCGCAGGCGGCTATGCCCCTACGATGGGGATTATCGGTACTGTGATGGGCCTGATCCATGTACTCGGCAGCCTGACTGAGCCAACAGCGCTTGGACCGTCTATTGCCGTCGCTTTTATCGCTACACTATACGGCGTTGCCAGCGCTAATCTGATTTTCCTGCCCATCGCATCCAAGATCAGAGCATGCAGCGAAAGTGAAATGGTCACGATGGATTTACTGCTGCAAGGCATTCTCGCCATCCAAAACGGAGAGAATCCGAAGCTTGTACGCAAAAAACTGGAGTTCTTCATCCGCTCAGAGCAAAATCTGGATCATAAGCCGCCTCGTCGCTCACGTTCCGAGGATGCTACTCCAAAGGAGGACTTCCATGAGAGCGCGCGCTAAGCGCCGTGGGCAGCAAGGAGGCGGAGACCATCGTGACCGCTGGATGATTACTTACGCCGATCTGATCACACTGCTGCTCATTTTTTTCGTAGTAATGTACGCTATGAGCAGCCTGGATGCGAAAAAATACGATGTCGTTGTTCAATCCCTACAGGATACGTTCCATAAAGGCAATTCTATTTTGGAGCAAGGTTCAGGGATTACGGGTACTGCTGACCGTTACACAAGTAAGAATCCGCCCACAGCCAAGCAACCTTCATCCGATAACAAAGCAGCGGGACCGACCAAACTGACCGAACGTGAGCAGGCATTTCGCAAGCAGGAAAAAGAACTGCAAAATCTGATGAGCGTCATTGAGCAGTATATTTCGGATAATAAGTTGCAAGATCAGATTTTCGTGTCAGATCAGCCGCGCGGTATTGTCATCACCCTGAACGACCGCTTTTTATTCGATCAGGGCAGGGCTGCACTCAAGCAAGGCTCTGCAAACACGTTATCCAAGCTGGCCAGTCTGTTCCGGGATCTAAGAACGCCGATCAGCATCGAGGGCCATACGGACAATATTCCGTTCACACGCGCTTCGAACGCTTCGACCTACAAGGACAACTGGGAGCTTTCCGGGGCGCGGGCGCTATCCGTGCTTCGATTCTTTCTAGACAGAGAAGGATTATCTCCTACAGAATTTCAATACGCAGGTTATGCCGATACCCGACCAGTTGGAGATAATACCACCGAGGCCGGACGACAAAAAAACCGCCGTGTCGAAATTACCGTACTGCGCCAGCTTCAACAGTAAATGCCAAAAACCTCCTAGTCACACTTAACGTGAACCGGGAGGTTTTTTTAGATAGATATCATCGTTCTAGATGGCTTCCGCTCTGATGTGGCGCAGAACAATAAACCGTACGAACAGCGTTGTATAGAGCGGCGTACGAGATACGAGAGAGATTATTTTGTTTAAGTCTATATCCCCACTATGTATTTGAAGCCCAAGATGAAATTAAGTAAAGCCTGGTCATGATGCTGGAAATCAATAAGATAAGGCAAATTCGTGTTGCTTCTCTTGCACTGGTGAAGTTGTGGAGATGCTTTGCTTGTGGTAGCTATATTTCCAATCGCTGTACAAATTAAGGAGCCGATCCAACTCCATAGACTTGGTCAACACCTGTCGATCCTTCAATCCCACCTCTTTCGCCAAATCATTTAATTCTTTACGCTTTTCTTCGATGCAATCCTCCAATTCTTTCAATTTCACATCAACAAACCTCCTGTTTGGTATGGTATTTACAGTTAGTTTACAAGCTGATACCTTCCCTACAGGTTAATAATATAATAAAACCCATTTCATCCCTTTAACGGAATAAATCAAAGAAGCCAACCCCTTAGGATCGGCCTGGAGAGTGTGAACTTTTTTTCATGAATCTTATGTCCATCTATGAAACTTAACCCATACCATGATTAAATAGTATGATTCTATCAGAATGCTCTGCATTAATTGGATAATATAAAGGGAATATACTAAAGAATAGAATACCTAAGGCTAGTACCATCGAATAACCTTTTTTCATAGATATTCACCTCCTTAATTATATTTTCATATCTTTTCGTTTGCTCACTAGTCGCAAACTCTCTATAGACTTCAAATAATGCAACACATTGCTTAAAGTCGCTATCATTCCGACTAATTAATGATAAAGCAAGACAGTCCAGAACAGAGTTTGTACCTTTTTCAAATCTGTTATTCTTATACTCATAAATTGCCCTTTGATATAAAAAACAACAATAGTAGTTTCTATTCTTTACGTCATCAAGATATTTAAATTGTTCAATCTCTGCTGAAAAACTTTCAAGCACAGAATCTACAGAAAATTTGTACATATTGGCTGATTCCAAGATAGTTAAAAGGCCAGATAATTTTTCTTCTGGGTGTTGATTGAGAAAAGTAATATATTCACCTAGTACCTCTCTCTTTCCTAAGAGCATATCCAGTGTATAAGAGTTTGCCTTTGCCCAAAGACTAAACATCTTTACATATTGCTCTCCCTCCGAATTAAGTCCCTTAAACCAACTTAAATCAGCGTAGTTTTGTATATAGGATTGTGCTTCCTCAAACATTTCCATTTTCTGAAGAGCTGTAGATTTAGATAGGTAGCCATATCCATAATAAAAAACAAGATTTTTCTCTGTTTTATAGTCATCTTTAACTCTTCTTTTAGCATTATTCTCATATCGATTTAAATAAACAGTTTTGGCAAGAGTCCACAACTCATCTCCGTATTTCTCTACGCTGTCCCATTTATGTAAGTAAAAATAAGTATTGATAATTTTTAAAATTCCATCTAATTGATAATTCTCTGGTAAGCGATTTCGATAAGGAATAAATCTCAGTACGGCTTCCAAGTTTCTCTCCATATCTTGGCCTACCGATGCAACAAACAATTTATAATGACTAATCGCCAAGCGTTCTGAGTGCTGGTATTTTTCATTCTCAATCACGCACTCATAAAAGGGAATCGCCTCTTGTAACTTTCCTGCTTCGTAAAGTTCTTCTGCTAAAGTAAAGATAGTTGGAATGTGGTTAAGATCCTCCATCAGCCGTGAAAGTACCTTCTCCACGCACCGCAGATTTCCCACCTCAACACAACGAATCAGAAATGGTTTAACCCTTTTCCAATGAGGTCTTCCATCATAAAAGCATTCATCCACATATAATTCATACAACCAATCTTCGGGATAATTCAGTGCCTTAGTGATTAAATCCATTTGTCTAACGGAAATAGGTTTAGGCGGATTTCCGTTAAGCATGGCACTAAATATGCCCCGATTAAGACCCGTAGCTTGTCCAAAACTATTAAAAGTGTAACCACCAAGTTTTAATTCTTTCTCAATTTCCGAACGAATCGTGGTTGCATTTTCCAATAAAAACACCCCCCGGCGTATTCAGATGATTTTAAAAAATCACCCTCCTCGACAAACAATTACAATATACTAGAAATTATATGAATAAATTGGATGATGGTCAACCCCTTTTTTACATCGTTTCAATATATATTGGAATTTAATGTGTGTTTAATAGTCTCTACAAGGACTTAATATTATACTATTTTGGTAATGCAATTACCTCCACGCTTGATCTACCTTTGTCTACACTCATACTATAGGAGTGTGGATGTCTATGGAAACAACAAAACTCATAGGAGTAAAAATCCGCCAATTTCGAAAATTGCGTGATATTACACAAGAACAGCTTGCAGAAGCATCTGATTCAACAGGTTCCTATATCGGCAAGTTGGAGCGTGGTGAGGTCAATGTACAGATCAAAACTCTGGAGAAAATAGCCGAAGCCTTGGGAACAAACGTATTCGCATTTTTTGACTTCAATCCATATGAAGAACTCCGAAGTCAGCCCTGGATATGGGAATGTGTTCATTTACTCTCCCAACAGAATGAAGCCGATCAAAATAAGGCATATCGGATATTGAAGGAACTGTTCACCTCTTCAGAAAGTGGACCTACAGCAAGTAAACCCAATGAGTCCAGCGAATAACGAAAAAAATTAATTTTTTCCCGATTGGTCATGAACATAATATTTCAAAAGGGCTATGTTACTCTACCTTAGTAGGTTACATAGCCCTTTTATGTTCTAAGAAGTCATTTGGTTGATGTTATTTTCCACTGCTTTTATCACTTTTTCATATTCTGTCCGTTGTTCTTCGGTCGAATGATCCTTATATTTCTCAAACAACAACGTAATGGACTTGATATAGTAAGCCTTATCGTTTAACTGTGAGGATGCTTTGAGACTATTCAACATACTGCCTATTGCCTCAAAGTAGCTTCCTTTATTAAAATAGTAGCGACTAAGCTCAAGAAAAAAACGGGAATAGGTCACCAGATTGTAATTTGTATGATAGTAAGAAATATTTGTACGCAAGTCCCTAAACTCATTAATGTTTTCTGCAAAAAGGAGCAGAATATCGTCTATAGAGTGATTGTATTTATTGGCCGATTCCATAATGGTTAGTAGCCCCTGAAGTATCTCTGCAGGATTACTTTTAAGAAGATCGACATAGGCAGGCAAACTAACCATATTTCCCATTAGAATTTCTAAATTTAAGCGGTTTGCTTCTGCCCACATTTCAAATTTCCTCGCCTCTAAAATTCCCATTTCATCCAGTCCTTCAAAACCAGTCAAATCTGCATAGTAAGGTATGAATTCCATTGCTTCTTCATATAGTCCTTGCTTTTCGCGGGCATTCCCCTGCATTAAATAAGCTTGACCAAAATATACGATTAGATGTCTTTCTGTATTTAGAGGTTTAACTTCACGATTTTTTAATCTAACTTGAATCTGCTGCTGATAAACATTTGTGGCAATTACCTCAAGTTCTTTCGCATATTGCATAGTTGTCTCACAGTCATAAGCTTGAAAGTATACGTTTACCAGCTTTAACAGAGCGTCCAATTGATGATTTTCAGGCAAATTCTTACGAAAAGGAGCAAACTTTATAGCCAGTTGGCGATTATTCTCCAGATCTTTATTTAAAGAGTAAGAAAATAGTCTATACTGGCTGATCGCTAGCCGCTCCGAGTGATAGTATCTTTCGTTCTCTATTACACACTCGTAAAAAGGAACTGAATCCTTTTCCTTTTCCTTTCCTTCTGCGTGTAGCTCTTCTGCAAGCGAAAATATGGTCGGCACATAGGACAAGTCCTCTGTTAGCCTCGACAATACCTTTTGAATAAAGTCCTGTCTTCCTAACTCCACACAACGCAACAGAAACGGCTTGATCCGTTTCCAGTGCCCTTTTCCTTCGTAAAAGCATTCATCTATGTACAACTCATACAGCCAGCCTTCGGGATACCCTAACGCCTTGGTAATCAGGTCCATCTGCCGAACGGAGATCGGCTTGGGTGGGTTGCTGTTCAGCATGGCGCTGAATGTGCCGCGGTTAATACCGGAGATTTTACTAAAACCGCTAAAGCTATAGCCCCTTTGCTTCAATTCTGTCTCTATTTTTGAGCGGATCGTAGGTGTATGTTCCATGTTCATCCCCCCTGTGTGGTCAGATACAAGATAAATATTAGTTTAGGGAACCATTTGCTTCATACCATAACGCACTTCTTCAAGTACTTTTTCATATTCTGCAAGTTGTTCATGCGTAATATGGCCTGTTAGTTTTTCGAATAACAAGGTTACTCCCTTAATGAATGTACTCTTCGTATTTAATTGAGAAGATACTCTGAGGCTTTTGATTATATTATCAATGGCTTCTGAATATCTGCCTGTATTGAAATAGTAACGCGCAAGTTCCAAATACAAGCGAGAATAATTCCATAAAAGAGTGCTTATTTGATAGTGTGAAGATTTTGAAACGAATTTCTTATAGTCGCCAATTTCCTCAGAGAAAACATCTAGAATACTTTCTAAAGAGAAATTGTACTTATTTGCCGACTCTATAATAGTGATTAATCCATGAGAAATTTCTTGGGGATTGTGCTCTAAAAGCTCGACATAAGATGCTAAACTGCTGACCTCTCCAATTAAAACTTTTAAATTAAGAAGATTAGCCTTTGCCCATAATTGGAGTCTTTTCACCCCTTGCAGCCCATTTTCATCCAGACCCTCAAACCATGTTAAATCTTCATAATAGGGAATGAATTTTAAAGCCTCTTCATACAATCCTTGATTCTCCAACGCATTTCCGTGCAATAAATACCCTAAACCATAGTATACGACTAGAGGCTTTTCAGTATCGAAGCTATCTAGTTGCCTGTTTTTTGAACGGTTATAAGCCTGTTGATGATAGACACTTATAGCCAGTGTACGGAGTTCTGTCGCATACTTTATTGCAGCCTCCCAATTACTTGCGTTGAAATAAACATTAGTTAACTTTAATAATCCATCCAACTGATAATTCTCTGGCAAACTTTTGCGGAACGAATTAAAAATAATAGCAGCCTGTAAGCTGCTTTCTAAATCTTCGGTAAGCGAGTAACAAAACAATCTGTATTGACTGATCGCTAGCCGCTCCGAGTGATAATATCTTTCGTTCTCTACTACACACTCGTAAAAAGGAAATGAATCCTTTTCCTTACCTGCTTTATGCAGTTCTTCTGCAAGCTCAAATATGGTCGGCACATAGGACAAGTCCTCTGTTAGCCTCGACAATACCTTTTGGATGAAGTCCCTTTTTCCTAACTCTACACAACGCAACAGAAACGGCTTAATCCGTTTCCAGTGTCCTTTTCCTTCGTAAAAGCATTCATCTATGTACAACTCATACAGCCATCCCTCGGGATATCCCAATGCCTTGGTAATCAGGTCCATCTGCCGAACGGAGATCGGCTTGGGCGGGTTGCTGTTCAGCATAGCGCTGAATGTGCCGCGGTTAATTCCAGATATTTTACTGAAGCTGCTAAAGCTATAGCCCCTTTGCTTCAATTCTGTCTCTATCTTTGAGCGGATCGTAGGTGTATGTTCCATGTCAATCCCCCTCATTGAAAATAATGTTTCTTTTTTATGTAAAATACATCCTATAATCATTTTTAAAATAATACAATAGTGTGAAAAAAGAGAAATAAATGGTTTATATACTCATTCTAATTTATGATGCCTTAGAAAGAAGTCTTTTTTAAACCAATCCCATGATAATTGAAAAGTGAATGAAGTACATAACGTTTAAATCCTTCATCCAGTATGGATTGAACCTGAAAGTTGGGCGCACGATTCTGATCCTTTTCAAGAATATTAAGAGCTACTCGCAGTTCATCTGATCACTCCGCTTCTACGACCTATTCTTCTCTTTCCCATATGTAATTGACTAGGGACTCTTTAGGTTCACCCAAGCGTAGTAGCAGCTCCTTCTGGACCAGCTTGCCGTGTTCCAATAGCCATATATAACCTAACCACTTTTATTTGAACTCAGCACCCATACCGCTTCTTTAACGCTATACAACTCATATACCTGTATAAGCTCTTTAATGGATAAATCCTTTACTCTTCTCTCTCTTTGGTCTTAGCTCGGTTCCCTGAAAAACAGAATAAAACGCTCCTGGGGAAATTGAGCTTCCGCAGGAGCGCGTATGGAGCTAATTACTTTTTCTTCTGAGATACTTGGATGCTGCTGCTGCGACAATCACAAATACCAATATGGCAAAATAAGGATATGAATCGGAGCTGCCAGCATTGCTAAAAGCTTTGATAAGCGCATACAATGCCACCAATCCAATGAGACCAACAACGAATTGGGCACTTCTTCGTGCTGGCTGCTTTGAACGCTTAAATATGAACAGGACAGCAGCAACGCCCAAAAGAGCATAAACCATCAGAAAAGCAGTGACATAAAAAATTGGGTTCATAATTACCTGCCCCTTCTTTTACAGTATATACAATATTATAGTAAAAGTAAGGTGTTTAGTGCAAATCTTAGTTGGAATTAACCGTGTAATAAGGAGCTGGCAACCAGTGTAGATTGAGCGTAGTACCGCGTGAACCGTTATAGTTGTCCAAGCTTGAAGCAACCAAGTCTGTTCCTAAAGATACTAATGCAGCTGCGGCACTGGCAGCCCAAGGTATAGGATTAGGACCCATAATACCACCTATTGCAGCAGCCAAACCTGAAACAGTCAAATATCCTTTAGATTGTTGCTTTAATGAATAGGAGAGTTGTTTGGTTTCGCTTTGTGACATCGTTATTGCTACTCCCCACCAATACGAGTTCGAGGAAGCATTAGGTGTGATTACGTTTTGCGGTTGAATAGGTGCTTGTCCAGACGGGACAATCGTTTGGTTTTCAACGTCTAATTTGGTTTGTCCACTTTTGAGAGATTCGTTGATGATCTGAACACCACTAGCAATATATTCGTAAGCCTCTTTAGAGACAACATCCTTACCAGCTTCGTCAATGTAGAGCAGACCGTCCGCGCCCGGTTTAATATATTTCTCCAAACCCTGGGCTGCTTCCAGATTCTTTTGCAATGTTGCTGTATCGAGATGCTGTAAAGTTACAATAGGAGATTGGCTTTGTTCTTGAAAAGAGTCATTTACACTTGAACTTGCAAAAATTGCACTCGGCGCGACAACAGCTCCTAACAAACTAAAAGATAAAGCGGTAGCAACCAGTCTATTCTTCTTCATAGATAATTCCTCCGATTCAAGATATTTTTTCAAACTCAGTAAAACCCATCCCCCAAACGACTACACTACAACCTGAACATCCACACATTTAAGTCATTAATTTATAGTAAATATTACGAATTTTTTTATATGCGAAAACAAGGATGAATTATTCAAAATTATTTTAGTTCAAAGGGCAGAGTATCCCCCACAAAGTGTTTAAAGCATGGCCATTCTATAGAACATAATGGTTCTTTTTTACTTATTTCCACTTATCTTGCTTCTTATTTAGTATTTATTTTTGTTGAAAGGAAATCACTCTCAAAAAATGTAGTAGTTTTTTATATCTCCTCCCTTCCTAATGGGGCCGCTATATTAGCACAAACAAGATCTTGCGTGGTGGTTTTTTCCGCCCTAGATTTGGAAATCCCCTTGGTTGTTCTTGCTTCATGTGTCAAAAAATACGAACTCCTTTCAAACAAGTGGTTTTAGCTCCTTTGTTAAAATGCGAGTTCCTTTTAGCAAGTTCCTTCATCCACTGAGCCAACTGCTTTAAATCATACATGATTATTCATCTTAAAACCTATCCTCCTTCCCACCAGCTCTAAAGAAATTGTAATTCTTGATGTGTTACAAGAACGATGAAAATAAACATATCATTTCTTTTTTTACAAAATAATCAATAAAAGACCAATCCCTTATGATTGGCCTAATCTGATTGCATATGATTTTGAAGACTCTCCATAGAAACTGGTGGCTTAAACCAATTTCTTTGCTTGGATAATGAAAGATAATTAAGGGTGTCCTTTTGCCCTTTTAGGATGCTCTACATCTGCTTCACCTTCTATATCAAGCCCTTTAAACCAGCCTAAATCTGCATAGCCCTCAAGCTCTGCCTTTGCCTCCTTAATATATCCTTTCTTTTGTAAAGCTGTTGAGACAGAAAGGAATCCATAACCGTAGTAAAATACCAAGTGCCTTTCTGCACGTGAGCAATGATCTGCTCTTCTTTTTTCCTTCCTTATTTGTCTATCCATATAGATTTGTGCAAGTAAAAATATATATTTGTGATCTTGTGAATCGCCTCCAACTGATAATGCTCAGGAAGCAAATTACGATATGATGTAAATTCCAATACAAACTCAAGACTCTTTTCCAAGTCATACATTGTATAAGCTTTAAACCTTTTATATTGACTTATAGCCAGCCGCTCCGAATGACGATATTTTTCATTTTCGATTACACATTCATAAAAAGGAACTGATTCCTTTTCCTTTCCTTCTGCGTGTAATTCTTCTGCAAGCTCAAATATGGTCGGCACATAGGACAAATCCTCTGTCAGCCTCAATAAAACCTTTTGAATGAAGTCCTGTCTTCCTAATTCCACACAACGCAACAGAAACGGCTTAATCCGTTTCCAGTGCCCTTTTCCTTCGTAGAAGCATTCATCTATGTACAACTCATACAGCCAGCCTTCCGGATACCCCAACGCCTTGGTAATCAGGTCCATCTGCCGAACGGAGATCGGCTTGGGTGGGTTGCTGTTCAGCATGGCGCTGAATGTGCCACGGTTAATACCGGAGATTTTACTAAAACTGCTAAAACTATAGCCCCTTTGCCCCGGAATCCTTTGACCGTCGAAGCGACCATGTACGTCTCAATATGTGCCATAATCGGTTTGGAAAAGTAGAGGGGTAGGCGAATCCGGGACAACTAGTTGCGAATGGCGGCATGTTCGGGTGCGATATCGGTATGAAACATAGTCGTTTCTCCTTTGGTTTGAGTTGGTGTGGTAACTACCTTTTACCACAAGGAGATACCCTTGTCTCTATTCTTTTTGTTTTTAAAGTCTACTGGAAGCTAATTTGCTCATTTATAGTTGATAACTCAATTGAGATGGCATGGATGGTTTCAGTGATAATTTACCGCTTGTATTTTCCTTTTCATTATCAGAATTCTCACTAAAATGCATAAGTTCGGTTCTATTTGGAAACAGCCCGGTTCTGAAAATTCTCCATAGGTCAGCCCAGATGTCTTATTTCCAGTAGACAGATTCTCGGCAGATTTCTGAGATATCATGTCGATAAAAAGTAAGCTGTTCACCCTGCTGTTTTTTGTCTGCAGCTTGGTGTAGACGTATTTCCAACGCCTGTTGATATAAAATCCCGGGACTATTTCTGTTTGGATGCCTGAGTTGGCAAAGGCCCATCAAGTATAGATATCTTGTCGAAACATACCGTTCAAGTGCATTTGGCGGTATTGGTCCATTCCAAATAAATCTAAAAATACGGTTTTTACTTCAGGAGGAAGAGCATCTGCTATTACCCAGGTTGTAAGAGAAGAATGCGATTGACCGAACAGACCAATGCGTGCAATGGCTGGGGCGCTCTAACTCTGCCATGCAGGAATTCTTGCGATTATGCTAAGATGAGTGTAACTCATGGTGGATTCTTCTTTGAAGGCTTCCATTATACTAAATGATGTTTTTTCTTTAGAATAGTTCGCATCACAAGCGCCGTTTTTACAACACCGACACCTAACAATAAAATAAGAATAAAGTAAATGACATGTCCCAGACCAGGTAAGAACAGTTTAATAACAGACCAAGGAACCAGCAATTTGGGGAGTGTCATTAATAACAGAGATGGAATCAGCACATGGAAGAAAAGGATACTTACAATGTGAAGCAAACGCCCTGAAGTCGTTCGGGAACGGGTTTTCCAATTAAACAAACCGAATACAGACTGAGCAAGAATGGCGAGAATTGTAATAAGGACCCAATTCACAAGTAAAAAAATAGTTCTCTCTAAGTCTGACATCCCAATTTGAGGTATTTCTCCTCCATTCAATATAGCGTTGATACCAGTCATGATCTTGTCATACGATTGTAAGTCCAAATAATCCAGTGAATTGACAAGCAGGATGACTCCATAGTTTTCATTAATTGTCATTTTTGAATACGTATTTTCGGTAGCGCCATTATGAGAAATACCCTCCTTATCCACAACCCAGCCCATAGCATAATAGCTTCCTCCCCCCATATAAGCAATGGGTTTTTGTAAAGTTCTAATGCCTTTTACCGACAAAACAGGGGAGGGCCCATTCTGCCCTTCATTCATCTGTGCCGTCAAATAATGTGCCATATCTTCGGCACTAGAGATTAAATACCCTGAAGCTACAGTACCTTCATGATTAAGCTGCTTTGTCGGGAGCATAAAGCCAAATACAGGCTGATACCCGGTTGCCAGTCCGTCTTTTCGGGCTTCGTCAGGCGAAGTATAGCTATGTTTCATATGGAGCGGCTTGAAAATATGTTGTTGTACATATTCCGTATACGATTGACCGGAAGCAGCCTGGATGACACCGCTCAAAATGTTGTAGTTCAAATTCGAGTATTGAAATACAGAACCCACCGGCGCAGTCAACTGGACATGCTTTAGACTCCGGATATGCTGTTCGATGGATTCATCGCCCGTTGTTAATGTACTCTCCCCTGCATAAGTAGACAATCCACTGGTTTGATTTAGCAGTTCCCGGATTGTAATCCTTCTGGAAGCTTCTAGATCAGCTACACGAAACCATGGCAAATAATATTGAACCGGATCATCAAGTCGAATTTTACCCTTTTCTACTAGCTGTATTACAGCCATGGCTGTAATAGATTTGCTCGTTGAACCGAGGACGAAAGGTGTCTGCGGCGTCACCGGAGAGCTATCCGGCCCCGATATCCCATATCCTTCCATATAAACAATTCGACCCTCTTTGACGATTGCAAGTGAAGCCCCTGGAATATTTAATTCATTCATCGCCGAATTCACAAATTGGTCGATATGAGCGGTATCCACACTCTCCTCTGCAGGTTGAGCATGTACCGAAAGCGGAATAAGCAAGCAGACAATCGTAAATGGAATTATAATTACAGCTTTCCACAAGTGTAAAAACACCAAAGTTTTCATGGTAACGTCCTTACTGTTTAATTTTATGATCATGCTACTGCAATACAGCTCCTTTCATCATACTTTTCATGTAATCGTGGCAGGTAAGCAGAAAATAAATGGTTTGCATGATAAGATATACACCAATAACAACAAAGGAATAACTCCAATTGGAGTATGTCAAAATGTTTTCTAAAGCTTTCATAGCGAACAGAGCATGGAGAATGCCCACAATACAAGGGACAAAAAAGATAATCGCTAATTGTGTCACCACGATTTTACGAATTTCCTGCTCTGTCATTCCGATACGCAACAATGCTCTGAATTGAGCCTGATCTTCCTGAAGTTCTGTGAAAAGCTTGAAATAAATCATACTTCCTGAGGCGATAAAAAACAGTAGACTGATAAACATACCGATAAACATAGTCAGTGAAGCGATTTCCTTTAAATATTCATATTGAACGGATTTGACCAGAATGTAGAAAGCACCGGAAGCCGTTAAAATGACTGCACTGAGAATTGACACCATAAACAGCATCCGTGCATTGTCTTTGATCTTGTAACCAAGCTGTGCAACAATGACCATATTCGTTCGATGATAATAAATCTGATGGCGTTTTCGAATAAAGCTAAGCAGCAAAACACTAAACTGGGAAAAAAATAAATACGTTCCTAATGTGACAGGAATCAATATTAGCAGTGTCATCAAGATGAATGCTTGAGCGTCCAATAAATAAAAATTGGATCCGTTGAACGTCATAGCGATACCATATCCAGTTGCCAGGCAAACAATTGAGAGCGCCACCAGCCACGGAGAATAGATCAGTTCGCCCGTAGAGCGGCGTGAGGCTTTGAATAAATCAACAATCTCAGTTCTTCCTATTCTGAACACTGTGCTCAAAGATGTTATAGTGAATAATATTAGAAATCCCCCAACTGTGAACCACACCGCCTCCAAAGGTACAGCGAACTTAATTGGCTCCTTCATATCGAGCAACGCAGCGAGAGCCATAAAAAATAGTTTGCTGAACAGCATACCAAGTACGATTCCGCACCCGATGGCCAAAACGGAAATCATCATATTTTCATAAATGACCAGTTTGCGAAGTTGCATACGTGTCATTCCGAACAGCGAATAAAGACCAAACTCCTGCTTTCTTGTTTTCAGATAGGCTGAGTTGGCATACAACACAAACAGGAAGGAAAAACCAACGATAATATACTCACAAAAAATCATGCCCTGCCTTACCTTATCTGCTGCAATAATATGACCGTTGACGACGTCTGGATGAGCAAGAAATGAAGCGTAAATGTAAAAAATCATAACAGAAAATACACTGCTCATAAAAAATGCACTGTAAGAGCGCCAGTTTCCCCGAATGCCACTAAATGCGAGCGAACGGAACGTCATCAAAATTCCCTCCCAAGACGCTGAGCGCATCCAAAATTTGTTGAAAGAAAGCCTGACGGTTCGCACCGCGGCGTATTTCGGAAAACAGCCTTCCGTCTTTAATAAAGACAATTCGCTGGCAATAGCTTGCGGAAAAAGGATCATGTGTAACCATAAGTACTGTAGCGTGCAATCGCTCGTTCATATCTTTGAGAGCATCCATGACGTCTTTGGCTGCTTTAGAATCCAGATTACCTGTCAATTCATCAGCCAGCACCAGTGAGGGCTCATGAATGAAGGCCCTTGCAATGGCTGCTCTTTGCTTTTGACCACCAGACACTTCATGTGTACGTTTGGACAAAATACTGTCGATTTGCAGCCATTCTGCGAGTGGTTTGAGACGTTGTTCAATAAGTTGCGTAGAAGTGCCGTCCAGCACCAAGGGCAAAATAATATTTTCCTTTAAAGACAAAGTATCCAAAAGGTTAAAATCCTGAAAGACAAAACCGAGCTTGCGGCGACGGAATAAAGCCAATTTCCGGTCACTCAGTCGATTCGGATTAATACCTCCAATTTCAATTTGTCCTGACGTAGGACTGTCTATCGTAGCTAGTAGATTGAGCAGAGTTGTCTTTCCGCTGCCTGAGGGTCCCATAACGCCAACGAATTCCCCGGATTCAATATGCAAATTAATATCTTCCAGTGCTTTATAAGCTATATTTCCTTTAGAACTATAAGTTTTCCCAAGCCCTTCAGCACGTAGTACACTCATTCAGTTATCCTCCCGCTTTAAAAAATATTAAATGTTCTTTGTAGCTTTAGTATAGCTGTACACTCACGTGTGGCCCCATCGATTTCTCTTACAATTTGCATAAAGCTACCTTACATTATTGTCACTTTGCTCAGTAATCTAATTGTGAATCATATGAATTCCACTGTTCTCAAAAGTGATCGTGAACGTTGTCCCTTTGCCTAAGACAGACGTAACTGACAAACCATGTCCAAGCCGGGTACATACCTCTTTAGCCAAATACAAGCCCATGCCCGTTGACTCACCCGCCATCCGTCCGTTCTCGCCGGTGAAAAAAGCGTCAAAAATTCTGGGAAGATCGTAGTCTGCTATACCAATCCCTTCATCTGTGACCTTAAGGATTCCCCCCCCCATTCTATTATCTTTAAGCCAAAACTTGAGCGTCTTGTTCCCTGATTTACTTTTACTGTACTTAATCGCGTTGCTGACAAACTGGTTTAGCACGAAAGTCATCCACTTCTCATCCGTCTCAATCCACATTTCACCATCAATACTGGGAAAAATGGAGTACCTTATACAAAGACGCTTGTGTGCGTTTATCACCGAGCGGATTAAGTCGTGGAGAGCCGTGGTACGAAGATGCAAATCGATTTCAAACTTGTTCAAGCGGGCTGTATACAGCATCATTTCCAGTCCGCTGGTCATACGCTCGGTTTCCTCTTGGACACTCAGCGATAGCTGCTTCATATCCACTGGTTTCGAGTATTTATGCCCTATCATCTCTTGAGCTAGCAAGTCTATTACGGATAATGGTGTTTTCATCTGATGCACCCATTGCATGACAAAATGATTTTGCATCTCTTGCTGACGACGGTAATTGTGAAGCTCGTTCATATAAGCGTTGTATTGTTGTTCCAGCAGGAATGTAATCATCCGTTGTTCACTGGTAATTGAGGATTGAACGATGATTGTCGCCTGCAATTCATCGGAGCGTTCAAGAGCACCCCGCAGCTGCGCATAGTAACGACGTTGGCGTAAGTAATCAAATATTAAGCAGCTGATCAGCAAAAATGAAGATAAAATAATAAAATAAGGAATTGAACCCATGTCATCACGCCCAGGCTGATGTGCCTTTTCCAGTAGCATAAAGCCTACTCCCAATGCCGTAACAATCAAATACAGACCGATATATATGAAACGGTCCCGAATAAAATTAATTTTAGGCCCTTTCCTCATAATTCCTCCCGCATTTCAGCAGCTACATCCAGCTTGTACCCTTGTCCGCGAACCGTTTCAATGGCTTTGGGCAGGCCCAACTCCTCTAGCTTTTTCCGTAAGCGTGTCACATTTACCGTCAAAGTGTTGTCGTCGACAAACTGTACATCATCCCATAACGCTTCAAGCAATTGCTCACGGGTAACAACCTGACCCGAATGTTGGAGAAAACATTCCGAAAGCAATTGTTCATTTTTGGTCAGTTGCATCCGTCTCTCTCCCCATACCAGCTCATTACGGCTGCTGTAAAGCTGAAGACCGTTCACATTCCAGTCAGGTTGCGGTGCCCCTTGCTGTGCAAGATGTACTTGTCCGCCAATCGCATATTCCCCATAGACCCGCCGAAATACACTTTTCACCTTTGCCATCAACAGGTCCAGGTGGATTGGCTTAGTAATATAATCGTCACCACCATGTTCGATGGCCATAACCTGATCCATTTCTCCAGCTCTCGCCGATATGAATATAATAGGAATACTGGAACGGGAACGAATTTGACGACACCAGTAATAACCATCGTAATAGGGCAAGTTAATATCCAACAATACAAGATGTGGAGCAAAAGCCTCCAACTCCGACAAGAGCTCCTGGAAATGCTCTGCACAAACAGACTCAAATCCATACTTCTCCATATTCTTTTGTAAAATACGACTGATTTTGTCGTCATCCTCTACGATAAAAATTCGGTACAAAGCTTTTCCTCCTTTTCAATGCTTTCTCTTTCGTACAAAAAGGCCGCCATAGGATGGCGGCTAAAATGAAAGTTATACTCGTTAAATCCCGTTATTTATCACTACACATATAATTTCTTTCTATTCCTAGCAGACGGACAAAAATAATTTGCAAATGCTTCGAACAGTTCAAATTTATTTACTATACTTTGATTGCACATCAGGAAGGCTCCGGTCTTCTGGTCCGGAAGCAGCCACATCAACGCACTAAAGCCGGGAAAGTTGCCGCTCTTAACCAAAATACGTTCGCTTCCGTATTCTGGATGGATGTTCATCTCGAATCCGTTTCGTCCGTAAGGCTTGCCTGCTTTAATGTCCGGTTTTACGGACATTAAAGCTTGAGCCGACTCTCGGCTTAAGATACGACTACCACCATAAGCCCCCTCCCCCAGCATCGCAAGCATGAAACGGGCCATATCGTCCCCGGTGGACACCAGACTTCCTGTGGCCGTGTCTATTGGGCTATACGGATAAGCTGGAACAAGCTGCTGGTCAGGATGGTAACCTTTCGCTAATCTATTTGACCATTCTGCTGGCAGTGTGAAACTACTGCTGTTCATCCCGAGTGGCTGAAGGATGTGGCTATGGGCATATTGCCCACATGACATGCCTGTAATTTGTTCAATGATGTACCCCAGAATAGTGTAAGCAAAGTTGCTATATTGATATTGTTCCCCAGGAATATGAACAACAGCAGGCATATACTTATAGATAAACTGCTTCAATGTCATAATCGAAGGGACTTCGCCCCTGATCAGGTCATCCATCCCCGAATCCGGATGATCCAAACCGGATTCATAATTCAGTAGATGCTTCAAAGTTAACGACTCGTTAAACGCTCCAGGAATGTCAATGTCCTCGATGAGAGAACGAACCTTTGCATTTATATCCAATTTACCCTGCTCTGCCAATTGCCGGATAACGACCGATGTAAATATTTTATTGATGGACCCGACCCTCATCAGCGTAGTAGCTGGATCTACCTTTGTAGAACGTGTCAGATCGGTATAACCGCACCCCTGATTCACAACAATTTTGTTATCTTGAACCAAAACCAAAACAGCTCCTGTCACACCATCCATCCAAGGAGAATGAAGCAATCTGTCAGCAAATTCGTTTGGTTTTTCTATATAGCCTGTATACTTTATATCCTCAGAAGAAGGTATACGAAGGTTTTCACCTTGACGAACACAGTGCTTAATGATCGTTCGCAGATTGTCCTTCATAAGGTCTCCAAGCCGTTGAATGGATACATTCTGGAACTGTTTTGTGCTATAACTGATAGCCAGTGTGAGCTTGCCGGAGGTGATGCTGCCGACAATATCCAGTACATAGCGTCTTTGTTGCATCTCACTTACATCATTTCCTTTGGAATATGGTGAAATATCAATCGCACTGTTCTGCAGCTCTTGGTCAAACTGTCCAAGATAATTAAAACTGACTTCCGGCTGTATGGCGTTTTTGAACTCTTGCGCCCAATCGGATATATAGCGCAGTATTCCAAAGCCGATACCCTTATTCGGAATCTGGCGTAAATTATCCTTTGTTTTCAATATATGCTGTGAAATATCATCGTTCGCATCTGCCACGAGTCTGACCGGATATTGAGTCGTAAACCAGCCAACTGTACGTGTGATATCAATTCCGGGAATGATTGCCTCCCTGCCATGACCTTCCAAATGTATTATCGTCTGATAAAGATTTTTCCATTGGTACAGTGCCTGGCTCCATGCAGCGAGCAGCAAATCTTGAATGTCTGTATCATAAGCTTGATGAACCTGTGTAAGCAGCTGCCGCGTTTCTTCGTTCGACCACTCTATAGTGATGGTTACCGTGTCTTTGACAAGGGAATCCTTCTCCGTGTAATCCTTAGGAATCGGCTGACTTCCCTGGGATGTAACCTCCTGCCAATACGCACGCTCATGCTGCAACTGCGGCTGGTATGCATAAGCATGGAGCGCCTCCGCCCAGTTTTGGAAGGACGCAGTTTTGGGAGGGAAAGTTACAGCTTGCCCGTTGACTGCTTGCTCATACCCTGATGTAATGTCCTCTAGTAAAATCCTCCAGGACACCATGTCCATAACAAGATGGTGGACTACAATCAGCAAATGGTCGCTAGGATTACAACGGAACAGAACCAGCTTAACCAATGGGCCAATGTCCAATTGAATGCTGCTTTGTACCCGGTTGGACGCTTCCTCAATAGCAGTAGCTGGATTGTTTAACTGGATACAATCCCTGACTTCCAGCGTATAGAGCTCTCCTTCATCGACCTGCCGAATGTAAGGAATGTATTGTTCACCGCTCCGGCGGAATACGGTCCGCAGTCCATCATGATGTTCCGCAATACGCCGCATGACCCGATGAATAGCTTCCAGATCCAGACGATCAACCCCGGCAAAGAGCATGGATTGATTAAAATGATGAGGATTTACATTATCCGGGCTTTCCAGAAACCACCGCTGAATGGGGGTTAATCGAACCGTGCCGCTCACTGGACCTTGATCTACCTTATCATTCATTTGTTCCACATGTACGCTTAACTCTGCAATCGTCTGACTCGTATACCAATGTCTCATTTCCAGCTGGAATCCGGCCTGAGACAGTCTGGAAGATACCTGAATCGATTGAATCGAATCCCCTCCCAGATCAAAAAAATCATCATGGATGCCTACCTGTGGCACTCCCAAAATCTGCTGCCAGATTTCAACCAGCAAGCTCTCTGTTTCCGTTCGTGGTGCTGCATATCCACTTCCAGGGGTTTTCACACTGTTTTCAGGAGCAGGGAGTGCATTACGGTCAATTTTTCCATTCAAAGTCAGTGGCATGGCTGGAAGCTTAATGATAAAGGCCGGAATCATATACGCAGGCATATCCTGTTTCAATATCGTTCTTATACGTTCCGATGTCAGGGTGGAACTGCTTGTGTAGTAAGCACACAGATGTTTGGTCCCGCCTTCCTGTTCTATGGCAATGACAATGGTTTCCTGAATCTGCTCAATATTTAAGAGCCGAGTTTCAATCTCTCCAATCTCCACGCGGTGACCTCTTATTTTAACTTGATGATCTATTCTGCCCAGATATTCAATCGCACCGTCCGGGAGCCATTTTACCCAATCTCCGGTTCTATAGACTCTCTCTCCAGGGGAGAAAGGACTGGGAATAAATTTTTCGGATGTCAGCTCTGGCCGGTTGAGGTACCCGCGGGCAAGTCCACTCCCACCCACCCATAATTCGCCTGGTACGCCTGGTGGCTGGAGCTGTCCTACTTCATTCACAATGTAAGTGCTCGTATGACTTACCGGGTATCCAATAGGAATGACTGCTTTGTGTTCTGTGATATCATTGACGTGATATGCGGTTGCAAAGACTGTACTTTCTGTCGGCCCATAAACATGGATAAGCCTGTCTGGTCCAAGGTAACTCAATGCTTTCCTAACATGATCTACAGACACACGTTCTCCCCCGAAAAGAATTTTACGGAGTGAAACCAGGCGGTCCGGGTATATATCAAACATAACGTTAAATAAAGCGGTCGTAACAAACAAAACGCTGACATTATGCGCAGCCATATGTTTCGTCAGCTTATCCATATCCAGCAATGCATCTTTTGAAATCAGCACCAAGCCAGCTCCATTAAGCAAAGCTGAATAAATGTCAAAGGTGGAGCCGTCAAATGCATAGTTGGACAATTGTAATATCCTATCTTCTGGTTTAATTGTAATATAATCACTCTCATACACCACTCGGATAATGTTACGATGAGTTGTCAATATTCCTTTAGGCTTGCCCGTTGTGCCTGAAGTATAGATGACGCAGGCCAGCGAGTCCGAATGGGCCATACGTGGTTTTGTCTGCCTGTATAATTTCTCCTTCTGCTCATTTAGAGGGCCGGTTTCATCATTAAAAACGATGCACGTGCCGCTAAAGAACGAGGCTACCTTTTCCTGCAAATGGCTTTGTAGCAGCAAAATATCGGCGCCTGAGTCCTCTAACATATAACGGATTCGCTCCTGCGGATATGTCGGATCTACTGGCATATAAGCTCCACCCGCTTTGAGAATTGCTATCATGCCGATGATCATGTCCGGGCTACGATCAGCCATCAGACAGACGATTCGCTCAGATTCGACTCCGTAAGCAGTGAGTTTTTGGGCAAGTCTGTCTGCCTGTTCATTCAGCTCACGGTACGTTAATTGAACATCGCCATGCACTAGTGCAACATGATCAGGGTAACGCTCTGCTTGTTCCTCAAATAGCTGATGAATCGTTTTCTCGGTACATCCAGGCCCGGCTGCGTGATAGCACTGTTCCAGTGTCTGCCTTGTCTCTTCTACGGTCAAAAGCTGCAATTCCGCCAGCTTGCTATCCGGCTTGTCCACAATCTGTTGCAAGAGATGGTGCACATGCTCACCTATGCGCTTCACATTTTCCGCAAGAAAGACACGCGCATTATAGTTGAAGCGGATGCTGATTTTCTCACCCGGAACTACAATGATATTAAAATTATAGTTCGTCTGCTCCTGAACTTCAGCGTGAAGAATGTCAAGACGATCCGCGCTTGGCAAGCCGCTGTCTTCAAGTTGTTGTTCTACAGGATAATTTTCAAAGATCATAATATGAGTAATAAGTTGTTGTTTCTGTACCAGCTCGGATTGAATTTCATAAAGCGGATACGTATCAAAGGCTCCTGATGCCACAGCCTGCTGCTGGTTACGTTGCAGCAACTGAGTGAAAACCTCTCCTTCCTCCCAGCGAATACGAACCGGAATCGTATTAATGAACAAGCCGATCATTCGTTCAATGCCGGGGATTTCAGCTGGTCTGCCCGAAACAACGCTGCCAAATACAGTATCTGGGGTCCCATTATATTTGTGCAGCACAATCCCCCAGACCGTTTGTAAAAGTGTATTCAGGGTTACATGATTTTCTTTAGCCAGTTGTTTCAGACTGTCAGTCAGTGCTGTGCTTAATTCGAATGCGGTTTCGGCAAGCTCGTATCCTTGATGTATACTTGTATCTGCCCCTGGAAGTACGGCCTGTCCTTCATAATATTCCAAATATCCCTTCCAGTAAAGGGAAGCCTTGGCATGATCTTGTCTTTCCAGCCAAGAGATATATTCACTGTAAGGAGCTGTTGGAGGCAATTCCACTTGAGTATGACGAAGCTTGGCATAATATATTTCAAGCAATTCATTAAACAAAATCGGTGCGCACCATCCGTCCATAAGTACATGATGGAAGCTCCAGACTACGTGGTAAATGGTGTCATCTTTTTGAAATATGGAAATCCGCATGAGCGCATCGGATGCAAGATCCATACCGCGCATTTTATCATTGGCTGCATACATTTCCGTCCACTGTTTGGCATCCTCGTTCGTCATATACCGAATATCTGCAACATGCAGGGCCGGTTCTTTCTCACGGTACACCACTTGCAACGGGGTATCCCTCCAGCCAAAATAAAAGTTGGTCCTCAGGATGTCATACCTGTCTATGATTTGACGAAGACTTTCCCTGAAAACGCGCACATCTAGCTCACCCTGCATATCAAACGTAATTTGCTCAAAATATGAGCCCGAATCAGGAGCAGCCAAGCTGTGAAAAAGCATCCCCTTTTGCATAGCGGTCAACGGATATATATTTTCAACTGTACCTGTTTCTGCCGTATCTCGGGTCAGTTGCTCCAACTCAGCCATTGTGATCCCGGTCAACATAATATCGCTTGGCGTAAGCTCAGGAGATGCCGCTTTCTGTGTGCAGTGGGTAATGATGTCCAGCAAGCTGTCATGCATCAATTCAGCGAGTTGCTCCATTGTTTCTTTCCTGTAGTCTTTTCTACTGAACCCAATCCCCATCGACAATACTCCTCCTGTAATCATTCCATTGATGTCCAGGGTGTAAGGTCTTTCCTGAAGGGCGCTCATATCCGGTCCACTGGAATAAGGCGACAGTTGGATGCTGCTGTTCTCCATGTCTTGGTCAAACTGTCCAAGATAGTTGAAGCTGATATCGGGTCGGATTTCGCAAATGTCATGTGTATTCGAAGCAGCTAAATAACGGAGCAAGCCATAACCCATGCCCTTGTTCGTCATTTGCCGCAGCATTTCTTTGGTCTGTTTGATTTGTCTGGACAGTTCATGGTCTGCATCTATTTGAAGCACCACCGGGTATTGGCTCGTAAACCACCCTACCGTGCGTGTAATATCCAGACCGGGAATCATCGACTCACGTCCATGTCCTTCCAAATGAACAGCAACCTTCCCCAATCCTTTCCACTTATTAACCGCTATCCCTAGTGCTGTCAGCAGCAAATCGTTTATTTCCGTCGAGTAAGCTTTATAAGCATATTTCAGCAATTGTTCAGTTTCAGTTGCAGTCCAACGCACAGCAACCACCTCACTGTCCATCACTCTGGAAACTCCCCTATCCAAATCTGTTGGCAGCGGTAATACCGGAATTGTACTGATGTCCCTCCAGTAATTACGTTCTTTCTCTATTTCGGAACTGTTCGCATACTCTTGCAGTTGCTTTGACCATAGCTGGAAAGAGTCGGTTTTGAGTGGAAGCTGGATACGCTCTCCTTTCACAGCCTGCTCGTAAGCCTTCTGTAAATCTTCCAGCAAAATACGCCAAGAGACGCCATCCACGACTAGATGATGAATGGTGATTAGTAAATGATCGCCATCCATACAGCGGAACAATCCAGCTTTAACAAGAGGCCCCTTATTTAACTGAAAACTGGACTGAATCCGGCTGGACGCTCGCTCAACAGCCTCACCTGCATCGGTATGTTCACGAAAGTCAAATACGTCTAGACCGTAAAGCTCTCCATCTCCAACCGCACGGTTCCAGACCTCATAGCCGTGGTCGGCTTCATGAAAAACAATTCGCAGTGCATCGTGGTGTATTACTAATTCTTTTAACGTTGCATGCAGTGCTTCTTCCTGAAAAGCATCTTTTCTATATAGCATAAAGGATTGATTGAAATGATGAGAGTCTTCGGTCTGGCGCTCCAGAAACCATCTCTGAATAGGTGTAGACATGACCGGCCCGCTGATTTCTCCTTGGTCTGCTGTCTGGCTAACCTTTTGGACATGTGGGCTTAACAATTCAATGGTTGTATATTTGAATAAATCCTTTACATCTACTTTGTAGCCAGCCTGGTATAACCGGGAGGATACTTGTATCGCTTTAATAGAATCACCGCCGAGATCCAAAAAATGATGCTGGATGCCGATGGGAGAAACGCCAAGCACGGCTTGCCAAATCGTAACAAGTGTCTCTTCTACAGCGGTTCGAGGAGCCATATATTTATCATTTTCTCGCTGAATTTGTTCTTCGGGAGCCGGGAGCGCTTTACGATCCACTTTTCCGTTTGGCGTAAGAGGCATCTGCTCCAGCTTCACAATAAAAGCAGGAATCATATATTCCGGGATTTTTTCCGACAGGGCGCTGCGGATATCTGACGTCCGACATTCTCCACTGCCTGCAATATAAGCACACAAATGCGGAATACCTTCTCCATTTACGTGTGTAACTACCACGGCTTCTCGAATAGAGGGCATGCTTAATAGAGCTTCTTCGATCTCGCCCGGTTCGATCCGATAACCGCGGATTTTGACCTGGTTGTCTATTCGCCCAAGGTACTCAATGCTGCCGTCAGGTAGCCAGCGTGCCAAATCGCCTGTTCTGTATATACGGCCGCCGGGAACAAAAGGGTCCTCCGTAAATCTCTCCGCTGTTTCCTTCGGTAAATGGAGGTAACCTCTTGAAAGGCCCGGTCCTTTAATACACAGCTCTCCTGGAACATAGACAGGTTGAAGCTGATTCTCCGTATTTAAAATATAAATTGTAGTATTGGCAATCGGCTTCCCGATGGAAATGGCATGGTCTGTAGCACTCATTCTCCGCATAGTAGTGATGACGCTATTTTCAGTTGGCCCGTATTCATTGCAAATCTCGATCTGCTCGTTAAGTCCAGTTAAATGACGGATAAGCGCTGGGGTGATATTTTCACCACCGACAACTACATTTTTTAATGAAGATACGTCCCGGACATCCATCATGTCCAAAATACGGTATAAAAATTGTGGCGTGCTCTGCAAATGAGTGATTTTCCAGCGTCCGACCGCCTCCTTAATTGCAAAAGCATCTGCACTCTGCTGTCCATCAAGCAAATAGATGGTAGACCCTGAAATTAGCGGACCGAACAGATGTGTAATAAAGGAGTCAAACACAAAGTTGCTCATCATCAAAACACGATGTTCTTCCGTGAATGCATACGACTGTGCTTTCCATTGCAGGGTATTGGTGATGCTATGATGCTCAATCATCACTCCTTTAGGAGTGCCAGTTGTGCCTGAGGTATAAATTAAATAGGCCAAATGCGTATTACCCGTATCATCCAGATCAGCAGTATTTTCATCATATGCAGCTAGTTCATCGAGATAAACAACTTCTCCGCTGTAGTCTGACGGGACGGCGACATGCTTTTGAATTAAAACCATGTCTGCTGCCGAATCAGTCAACATATACTTCACGCGCTGCTCCGGGTATGCAGGATCAATAGGAACATAGGCGCCTCCTGCCTTCAGGATACCTAAAATACCTACAATCATTTCAATAGAACGGTCTGTGATCAGAGCAATGAATTGTTCTTTTCCAACTCCTCTGGACTTTAGAGTGCGCGCCAGACGGTTAGAGCGTTCATGTAACTCACGATATGTAATCTGTACATTTTCCATGACAATGGCTAGATGGTCCGGTGTGCGCTCTGCTTGTTCACGGAACAGTTGGTGTATCGTTTTTCCCTCAGGATATTCGATAGCAGTGTTATTAAATAATGCTAACCATTGTGCCGCATCACTGGAGGACAACAATCCCACACTGCCGTAGTGCAAATCCGGCCCAAATAAAATAAGAGACAGTATGTGCTCCAAATGCTGAACGAGCTGATTCATATACGCGTGATCGTACAATTCTGCATTACAGGACAATGTTAATTGAATGCTATTCTCTACATGCTCAAACTGAAACCATGCATCAGAAGAAATCCGTTCGTCACATGACTCCACATGAAGATGGCGTAAGGAAACAACGGTATGAAAAACAGGAGTATGATTCGCTGTATATGTGAGGCTCAGATTTTTCACCATTTTCCGAAACGGAAGATTTTGATGCTCAAGCGCTTCTGTTACCGTCTTTTTAAGCCCGGAAAAGGCGGATCTAAACGTACTGGATCGGCTCAGCCTCGTTTTGACAGGAAGGCATTCGTTCATTGGAAGCTCTGTAGTAGCTTGTTGCTGTAAAGCCGGCATGCCTACAATGATCTGCTCTTCCCCAGTATATTTATATATCAGACACTCCACGCCAGCCAGCAAAATCAAATAAATAGCCATAGGAGTACCCTTCGACATAGACAGGATACGCTCAGAAACTTGCGCGGATAACGAAAAAGACATGTGATGCAAACGGGAAATAGAGCCAGCGTCAGCTTCTTTTGAGTTCAGACTGGAATATGGTAACGAGTTCATCCGATCCTCGGGACTGAGCATTTGTTCCCAATACAGTTCATGTTCCTTGAAAATAGACAATTTATATACCTCCCATTGTGTGTAATGACATCAAGCTGCGAGCAGGTAGCACAAATTTTCAATTGGCACAGAATGAACGGAAAAAGCACGCAGAAGCGCACTCTTTCCGCTGTCATCGTCAAAAGTTAAGCTCTATCGCGTCCATGTCTACGATAGGTTGGGCCTCTGCTTGTTGCAATTGAATTTCATTGATTTTAATGGAGACATGTTGGGTGACCACTGAAAGAATATGTGTATAATCAGCGACAAGCTTGTCAATCATCTGTTTTTTGAAAAGGCTGGTACTATATTCAAAGTTTCCGCAAATCCTGTTTCCATCCTCATGCATGTACAGCGTCAAATCAAACTTAGCTACGGTGGTGTCACCTAGATCATACGGCTCCATTCTTAGAGAACTGCTGTGAATTGCTTCAGCATTCATGTTTTGCAGGACAAAAAACGTATTAAACAAAGGATGCCGATTGGCTGGTGCCGAAATGCCCAGACGGTGAATCAGCTGCTCAAAAGGGTACTCCTGGTTTTCATAGGCTGACAGCATAGTTTCTTTAACATGGCCCAAATAATTGGTGAATGTCAGTTCACCTTGAGGAACTGTGCGAATTGCCAAAGTATTTATAAACATGCCAATGAGCGGCTCCATATCGACATGGGTTCTACCCGCAACAGGAGTTCCTACAATAATATCTTCCTGACCGCTGTATTTGGACAGAAGTATTGTATAAGCAGACAGCAAGATCATATACAGGGTTACTTTTTCGTCCTCTTCCATTTTGCTTATCGACCTTGTTAAAGCTTCATCCAGCTCGAAGGACGCGACTGCTCCCTCTGGATTCCATACAGTCGGACGGTTAAAATCCGTAGGAAGCTCTAGTAGCGGTGGAGTTTCGCTAAACCTGTTCAGCCAATAAGCCTCTTTCTTCGCCAGTTGGTCCCGGCGGAAATGTTCCGTTTCCCACACCGCATAATCTTTGTATTGAATACGAAGCGGTGGCAACTTCTCCCCTTCATACAGGCTGACCAGCTCACGCACGAGAAGGTTCATGGATACTCCATCAGATATCAAATGATGCATGTCAAATAACAAAATATGGCGTTCCCGTTCAAGCACGATGATAGATGCTCGAAGCAGAGGTGCTTGCCCCAGATCAAACGGTCGAACGAAATGACGAACATAATCCTCCTTTTTTTCCTCCCCGACAATGTCGATGGAAAAAGGAACCTCAGCGTGCACCCGCTGTCTTGGCAACCCCTGAATGAACTCAAATCCCGTGCGGAGCGATTCATGTCTTGCTATAAGCAGGCGAAATGCTTCTTCCAGACGAGCGATATCCAGTTCTCCCTCAATGACCATACCACTTGGCATGTTATATCCAGTTCCGCCGCTTTGGGATTGGGCTGCCAAGTATAGCCGTGTTTGCGCCGGAGAAAGCGGATAGTGCTCTTTGCTTGCCGCCACCGGAATCGGGATATAGATTTGTTGCTCTAGGTTCGAGATGTATTGCGCCATTTGTCCCAGAATCGGATGCTGGAATACATCCCTGATTTTTAACGGTATATTCATGCTCTTTTGAATTTTGGAAACCAGTGTAATTGCTTTCAGAGAATGGCCTCCAAGTTCAAAAAAATGACCCTCCAACCCAATCGGCGACAAACCAAGAACTTCCTCCCATATTCCACATAGCTGTATTTCCAGTGTTGTCTGTGGGGCAGTATACCGATCCTGCATAAAGTCCACTTTATCAGGCTCCGGGAGAGCCTTGCGATCCAGCTTTCCATTGGATGTAACAGGCAGATGGTCAAGCTGCATGACAAAAGAAGGTATCATGTAAGCTGGAAGCTGTTGGGACAGGGTTTCCATAATCTCGGAAGCGGATATGGGAACAGCTGCTGTAAAGTATCCGCACAGGAGAGGTTCACCTGTATGGTCCTTCCTCGCCATGACGACAGCTTCATGTACATGCGGTACTTTTAGCCAAATCGCTTCGATTTCACCAGGTTCAATCCGGTAACCCCGGATTTTCACTTGATGATCGATACGTCCTAAATACTCCAGATTTCCATCCGGCAACCAGCGAGCCAAATCACCGGTTTTGTACATGCGCTCTCCAGAAGCATACGGGCAAGCAACAAATTTGTCTGCCGTCAGCTCAGGACGGTTGATGTAGCCACGAGCCAATCCGATTCCGCTGATACATAGCTCTCCTGGAACTCCTATTGGCTGCAAATGATGATCCGCATCTACGACATACAGCTTGATGTTATGAATCGGTTTTCCTATAGGTATTTTCCCTGGAGCCACGCCTTCTGGACAATCGTAGTAAGATACATCAATAGCTGCTTCCGTCGGTCCGTATAAATTCACCAGCCGTGTCCCGTTAGGTTCTCGCAGCAGTGAATTGAAGCGGCTAACATGCTGTGGTTTCAACGCCTCTCCACTGGCAAATATCCAGCGCAAGCTGTGTAACGATATGTCCTGAACGCCACTTGCCACACCATCCAGAAATACGGACAGCATAGAAGGAACAAAATGTAGCACTGAAATTTGATGGCGATCTATGACCTGAGCGATCGTAAATGGGTCCTTTTCCGCTCCCGGCTCCAGAAAAACAACACTTGCCCCTTGAGTTCCCCACCAAAACAACTCCCATACAGACACATCGAAGCTAAAGGTAGTCTTCTGCAAAATAACGTCCTTATCGTTCAGAGGATAACTGAATTGCATCCAATGGATCCGGTTTACGACAGAACGATGCTCAATCATAACCCCTTTCGGATGACCGGTCGTACCTGAAGTATAGATGACATATGCCAAATCTTCAGGACCGGCAATAGGAGTCAAATTGCTGTCATCCTCCTGGTAACAGCCCGGATCTTCCAAAACAAGACGGCAGCCTGTAAAGGAAGTTTGTGGCTGAAGATGAGCCTGCAACAGCATTACAGTTACGTCTGCATCGTGCAGCATGTAGGCTATGCGTTCCTCAGGCAGCAGCGGGTCAATCGGCATGTAGGCTCCGCCGGCTTTAAGTATGGCAAGCAGCCCAACCATCATTTCCAGCGATCTATCCGTCATCAGCCCGACGATTTGGTTGGGTCCAGTTCCGTTTAATCTCAACGTCCTTGCCAACCGATTGGCCTGTCCATTAAGTTCCCGGTACGTGAATTGCCGATCCCCCGCTATCGCAGCAACCTGGTCCGGTGTCTGCGCCACCTGTTCTTCAAACCATTGATGAAGGGTCAGATTGGATGGATATGCTTTATCCGTCTGATTGAACTCATCTAATATCTGTGTCTGTTCATCTTCTGTAATACAGGTCAATGCTTGTACAGGAAAAGTCGGGCACTGTGCGACCTGAAATAATACTTGCAGCAGATGACCACCCAATCGTTGCACATCTTCTTCCGCATAAGCCAACTCGTTATACTGAAAACGGAAGGTAAGCGTTTCTCCGGGAACGATTATGAGATTAAAATCATAGCCTGTATATTCATCAAGTGAAGCATCTGTTACCGTCAATGTACCGGAATTACGATGACCAGCATTTACTTCTTCCATCTCCTGCTCTACTGGATAGTTTTCAAACACCAGCAGGTGTGTAATTAAATTACGAGATACGTTGGACTGGGCCTGTATTTCATATAATGGATACGTGTCGTAAGCATGAGAGGCTATAGCCATCTGCTGAGTCCGAGCCATTACTTGATTGAAAGTATCTGTAGGTTCACAGCGAACGCGTACAGGGATCGTATTAATGAACAAGCCAACTATATGTTCAACCCCCGGGATTTCAGCAGGTCTGCCGGACACAACGCTTCCAAATACCGCATCCTGATGACGATTCCACTTTTGAAGCAGTATTCCCCACGCCGTTTGAAGCAACGTGTTTAAAGTTACCTTATGCTCAGCGGCAATCTGTTTTAAACGGGCAGTTAATTGTGAATCGACCGAGAGGGTCCATTGCTGCGGATCATAGGCACTCGCTTCAAACGCTTCGGTTGCTGTCAGCTTGCTTCCAGGAAGAAGCGTTTCCCCTTCATATTGATGCAAGTAGGTTTTCCAGTAAGCTTTTGCTGCCTCCTCATCTTGCTGTTCCAGCCATTCAATATACGTCGTGTAGGGCACTGCCTCAGGCAAACGGGGTTCTCGTCCTTCCTGTGCCGCAGTATAGATTTCCAGCAGTTCGCGGAGGACCAGCGGTACACACCATCCGTCCATTAGGATATGATGAAAACTCCAAATAAAACGATAAGCAGCGTCATCAGTACGCAAGACCGACATCCTAACAAGTGCATGCTGTGACAAATCAAAGCCCCTAGACGCATCATCCCTTGTGTAAGCATCTATATAACCTTCGCGCTGCTCTTTGTTTATCCCCCGGATATCTTGTTCATGAAACTCAAAGTTCCTTTGCCGATAAATAATTTGAAAAGGCATATCGCTCCAGCCACTGTAAAAGTTAGTACGGAAAATAGCATGTCGTTGCGTAAGCTGCTGTAAACTTTGCTTCATTAAAGAGATATCCAAATTCCCCTGAATATTAAAATTTGCTTGTTCAAAATAAGCCCCGGACTGCGTATGAAGCTGACTGTGGTATAACATGCCTTTTTGCATGGGAGTTAACGAGCATATATTTTCAATCTCTCCAGTATCCGCTGTATACTTCACCAGTTCATCAAGCATAGGAATCGTCAATCCCTGGAATGAAATATCACTTGGTGTTATCTCTGTACGTGTATGAGCCGCACAGTGTTGTATGACTCTAGAAAGCTCCGTCCGCACATATTCACCAAACAGGCGCACAGTCTGTTCGTCATACTGGTGATTGCTGTATCCTATGGACAGGGTTAAGGCACCACCGGAAATAATGCTGTTTAAATCCAGAGCATAAAGCCGCGGATGATTTTCACTTTCCAACAGACCGACGCTATAGGCTGATGGACGAAGCGATTGCACATTCAAATCCTGATCAAATTGACCAAGATAGTTAAAGCTGATTTCCGGTTTGCACAGGACATTGCGTTCCGTCTGTCGGGCGTACAAATATTTGAACAGACCATAGCCAATCCCTTTACGTGGAATCTGGCGAAGCCCTTCTTTCACATGTTTAATATGGTCCGATAGTGTATGGTCCCGGCTGATATTCAGCAGAACCGGATATTGGCTCGTGAACCAACCAACCGTCCGCGTCATATCCAGATCCGGAGAAATGGTTTCACGTCCATGGCCCTCCAAATTAACTACAACCTGCTCAAAGCCGGTCCAACGCTGGACCGCCAATCCGAGTGCAGTTAATAACAGATCATTAATTTCAGTATTGTATGCTTTATGCGTTTTCTTTAAGAGCATCTGAGTCTCTTCTTCGGTCCACTGTACAGTTATCACTGCGTTGTCAGCCATTCGTCCATTATCCGCCTGTCTGTCCTTAGGTAAAGAAGCTACAGAGAAGGCTTCCATGCGTTCCCAATACTCGCGTTCTTCCTGTAAATGCGAATCATTGGCATGCACGCTAAGCCACTCCGTCCACTCCCGATATGAGCTTGTCTTATATGGGAATTGGATCCTTTCCCCTTTAAGCGCCTGGTCATATCCTGTTCCTATGTCCTCCAGCAAAATACGCCATGAAACCCCGTCAACGACTAAATGATGAATGGTGATGAACAAGTGATCGCCTTCTGCGCATCGGAAAAGAGCAAGTTTTATAAGAGGACCGTTGCACAAATCCATGCTCTCCTGTATCTGCGACACCTTTTGCTCTATTGAACAAGCAGGGTTCTTTTCGTGGGTGAAATCGTAGGTATACAAGCAAAACGTTTCTCCCTCATTGCTTCCCCGATTCCAAGCTTCATAGCCTTGCCCACTCTCCCGGAATACCGTGCGCAGCGCATCATGATGACATACCAGTTGCGACATGACTTTACGTAGCGCAGTTTCCTCAAACGATTCCGCACGGTAGAGCATGACAGACTGATTAAAATGATGAATATCCGTAGTCATCTGTTCAAAGAACCAGTGTTGAATCGGGGATAATTTCATTTTCCCTTGTACTTCCCCTTGATCAACCGTCCGGCTTATTAACTGGATGTAAGGACTTAATTCCGCAATAGTCGGATACTTGAACAGTTCCTTCATACCAACCTTGTATCCTGCTTGATACAATCTGGAAGATACCTGAATGGATTTAATGGAGTCTCCTCCCAGATCAAAAAAATTATCGGTAATGCCCACTCTCGAGGCACCAAGAACATTTTCCCAAATGACGGCCAAAGCAGCCTCCGCTGGCGTACTCGGTGGCACATAAGCTTTATCGGTATGCACCATAGTCTCGGGAGAAGGCAGAGCTTTGCGGTCAATTTTCCCATTTGGTGTGAGCGGCATTCGTTCTAACTGAATAAAATGGGATGGTATCATATATGTGGGCAAATGCAGGGCAAGCTGCTCTCTCAAGTCGGCTGCCGTCACATGTTGTTCTGCCACCACATAAGCGCAAAGCTGCTGTTGCCCTGCTCCATTTTCTCTAGCAATAACTATTGTTTCCTGGACTGAAGGGATTTTCATAAGCTGTAATTCCACTTCACCCAGTTCAATGCGGTATCCTCTGATCTTCACCTGATGATCTGCGCGTCCCAAATATTCCAGATCGCCGTCTGGAAGCAGACGGGCCAAGTCTCCGGTTTTATACATTTTTGCACCGGACACGAATGGATGCTCCACAAATTTTCCTGCTGTTAGCTCTGGTTTTTGTAAATAACCCCTGGCTAATCCGTCGCCAGCTACATACAATTCCCCGGGCACGCCTACAGGCATAAGCTGCTTTCGGTTATTTAATACATAAGCTTGTAGTGTCGGAATGGGTTGTCCGATATTGCTTTTACCAGACTCTATCTCTTGCTCTCCAATTTCCTTGTACGTGACATGCACGGTCGTCTCTGTAATGCCGTACATATTGATTAATTGTATCGCTGGATATCGTTCTCGCCATTCCTTGAGTATCGCAGGACGGAGTGCCTCCCCGCCAAAAATGATTTTCCGTAAATGCAGCATAGTCGGACTGTGCAAGAACTCCTCCTGAATGAGCTGTGCAAAATAAGTGGGCGTCTGATTCAGAACTGTAACCCCTTCAGACAGAATCAGTTTTCTGAACTCCTGCGGATTTTTAGCCGTTAAAGCTGGTACGATGACCAATTTACCCCCGTTTAGCAATGCTCCGTACATCTCCCAAACAGAGAAGTCAAAACAATAGGAATGAAACATCGTCCAGGTGTCTTCCGCTCCAAAGTCAAACCGGTTTTGACTGTTAAACAACAGCCGTACAACATTTTTGTGTTCAATTAGAGTCCCTTTAGGTTGGCCCGTAGTTCCAGATGTGTAGATTACATAAGCAAGGGCTTGCGAATGCACGGGATACTGAGGATTAGAGTGAATCTCAGCATACGAATGTGCATCGTCCAGCAGCAGAACCTTTACATTGGCAGAAGTACCAACCTTCGCTTGAAGATGGCTTTGTGTCAAAATAACCTGAACGCAGGAATCATTCATCATATACTCAATCCGTTCCTGCGGGTATTCAGGGTCTATAGGAACATAGGCGCCTCCAGCTTTCAAGACGGCCAAGATTGCAACGATCATGGCCGGAGAACGATCAGCCAGTATACCAACTAAGTGATCGGTAACTACCCCCTCCGCTCTTAATGTTCTTGCCAGCCGATTAGCCTGCTCATTTAGTTGTCTGTAGGTTAAGCATTGATCTTGATATACAACAGCAGGATGATCTGGTCTGAGACAGGCCTGTTTCTCAAACAAGCCGTGAATTGTCTCTTCACGCGGGTAATCTGCTTGTGTGGTATCGTTTAAATAGGTCAAAAGTTCTTGCTGCTCTGCGGCAGACAGTATGTCCATTTTGCCTAATTCCAGTCCGGGCTGATCCATCATCAATGTAAATATGCCGATAAAATGCTCCATTACTTTGTGCATATAAGATTCGTCATACAGCCTGCTATTGTATTGGAGGGACATCGCTAGCGTCCCCATGTTCTGGCTGAACGTTAAGATACTATCGGTTATTGCCATATCACGGAACTCGGAAGCATGTAATTCACGAAGTGACACAACGGTATGCACACTAGGAATACCGTTCTCATCAGTCGGTAGATGCAGATGCTCCGTCATTTTGTGAAAAGGGAAATTCTGATGCTTAATGGACTCATTAACCGACAGGTTGACCTCCCTTAACAACGATCGGAAAGTAGAAGAATCGCTTATTTCTACTTTTAAAGGCAGCATTTCCTCAATATATGGATACATTTGCTGATGAGCCTGTGTAGTCGGAATTCCTAAAATGAGGTCCTTTTCATTAGTGTATTTGAACAGCAGCCCACTCAAGCCAGTTAAAACAATCAGATACACTGCCATATCCGAATCCTTAGCCATAGACAATACACGACTGGATATTTCCGAAGGCAAATCAGTCTGAATTGTTGCCCATGCTGGCTGCCCTCCGTTTTCCGGGTGACTGTAGGGAAATGTTGTCATCCTACTGTCAGAATCAAAACGTCCGCTCCAAAATATGCCTTCTTTTTCAAATCCGTTCATTGCGGCCCTCTCCTTGGAAAATTGTTGGAAGTACAGTGAAATCAGTCTACCCATACCGTTTTGGTAAAGATGCCTTAAATCGAGATTTCAATCAGTCCAAGCTCATTCTCATCCATTTCACTCAATGAAATGTCCATTAATTTCCTTCTCGGGTCAGTAGATATAGCATTCAGTATAAGAAGCAGATCATTGGACATGCGCTCCATCGTTTTGGCCTTGAAGAGACGGGTACTATATTCAAAACTGAATCGTAAGCCCTGTTCATCAGCCGTCGCATATAAGGTTAGATCAAATTTTGCGGTATTATAGGCATTAGTGTATGGCGTAAATGTCAGTGAATCTATTGCCAGGGTCGTCTCCTCTGTATTTTGAAGTACAAGCATCGTATCAAATAAAGGAGTCCGGCTAATGTCCCTTTTTAAATGGAGCTTGTCCACTAATTCCTCAAATGGGTAGCTTTGATGCTCGAAGGCACTTGTCATCGTATCTTTGACCTCTTGGAGATACGTGAGGAATGATTTCTCTGCTGCGGGATAATTCCGAATAGCGAGTGTATTCACGAACATACCAATTAACGGCTCCGTATCTACATGCGTCCTGCCCGCCATCGGTGCACCCACAATCACATCCTCCTGCCCACTGTATTTCGCAAGCAAAACCGTATAAGCTGCCCATAAAATCATGTGGAGGGTTGCCCCTGTACGTTTCTCCAAGTTCATAATGCCTTGACTAACCGTAATATCCGCATCAAATTGAAATTGTTCACCTTCATGGCTTTGCACAGGTAACCGTTCATAATCTGTCGGTAATTCAAGCTTAGGTAAGTCACCGTTAAACATATTAAGCCAGTATTTTGCATGCTTGTGCATGTCTTCATTTTCAAGCTGCTGTTGCTGCCATACGGCATAATCCTTGTATTGAATAGTAAGAGGAGGCATAGATTTCCCCTCATAGAATTCAATGAATTCTTTCATAAAAATATTCATAGAAATGCCGTCCGAAATCAGATGGTGCATATCAAACAACAGCAAATGGCGACTGTTACCAAGCGGGACAACCCCGGCACGCATTAAAGGAGGTTGATGAAGCTCAAAGGGCCGGATAAAGTTACTTATTATGACCTCAACCGCTGTTGTTTCGCCAGAATTTATTTGCTCAAGATCAAACGCTGCTTCTGCATGCACATATTGCACAGGCTCCCCTTCAATTGCTTCAAAGCCCGTTCGCAAAGGTTCGTGCCGTTGAATCAATTGCCTTAACGAATATTCCAGTCGATCTACATCCAATGCCCCTTCCACAATCAGCACAGCGGGCATATTGTAGATCATTTCTCCACCTGTAGACTGGCTAGCTATAAACAGCCGCTTCTGTGCGGAAGAAACAGGGTAATACACACTCTCCTGAGCTTTCGGTATAGGAGTATACGATGTACGGTTCTCCATCCGATCTACATACCCCGCCAAGTCTTCAATGGTTGGGTATGTGAAAATATCCTTAAGCGTAACTTTAGCATTTAATTCCTTATGAATTTTGGCAACAAGTTGAGTTGCTTTAAGTGAATGACCGCCGATATCAAAGAAATGATCCGTGATGCTCACTCGTTCTCTTTTCAATATGTCAGCCCATATCGCTGTAAGCAGCTGTTCCGTATGTGTGCGTGGCGGGATGTAGGATTCAGCCGACTGCTGATCTGCGGCTGGTACAGGCAATGCCTGGCGATTGATTTTCCCGCTGGTTGTCCAGGGCATACGATCTAGTTGTATTACAAAGGATGGAACCATGTATGCAGGCAGATAACGCGCGACTGCTGCACGTACATCTTTAGCGGAGAGATATTCCCCTGCTGTAATATAAGCGCACAAAACCTTGTCCCCGTCGCCATCATCTCTTGCGAGAACGATCGCCTCCTGAACAGATTCCAGCTTAAGCAGTACATTTTCAATCTCACCCATTTCAATACGAAATCCCCGGATCTTAACCTGATCGTCCAGACGGCCAAGACAATACACATATCCTTCTGACCCAAAGACCGCCAAATCTCCGGTGCGATACATTTTTGCGTTCGGTTCGGTCTGGAACGGGTCCGGCACAAAACGGGAAGCAGTTGCTTCCGGTTGATTCACATATCCTCTTGCCACACCAGCTCCCGCAATGTAAAGTTCCCCTGCGATTCCAATAGGCTGCGGCTGTAAAGATTCATTTAAAATGTATAGACGAGTATTGAGATTGGGCGTACCGATAGGGATGCTATTTTCAAAGTGCTGATCATGACACAAGTAACTGGCAACTTCAACGGTTGCTTCAGTAGGCCCATAGGTGTTATACAACTGCGTGCCATTCGGGATTGTCAGCACATCATAAAATTGCCGGGCTAATGACGACGACAGCATTTCGCCCCCAACCGATATATATTTTAATGTTGCAAGCTGATCTGCTGCGCTGTACTCACGAACATAATCTACAAAAGCTTGAAGCATGGAAGGTGCGAATTCGAGATGTGACACCCCGTATCGTTGGACGGCGGCCGTGATAGCTGCAGGGTCTTTCTCTTCTCCGGGCTCCAGTATACTGAGACAAGCTCCCCTTAGCATCCACCAGCACAATTCCCACACAGATGCGTCGAAAGAGACAGAAGTTTTTTGCAAAAGTACATCTTCCGCTTCAAGGGGACTCCGTTGTTCTAAAGTATGAAGAAAATTCAAAACAGAACGATGCTCTACCGCCACGCCTTTAGGCTGGCCGGTCGACCCCGATGTATAAATGATATAAGCCAAATTAGAAATGGAACAATTGCATTCCAAATTATGGGAATCTTCATCACCGCATGACGTGTGATCAACTATTATGCTCTCTCCAGCAAAGTTTATAGGATGCTGCGTATGATAGTCCGTCAGCAAAACCGCTGCCCCCGAATCCTCTAGCATGTACTCGGTTCTGCTCGCCGGGTATTCTGGATCAATGGGCACATAGGCCCCGCCCGCTTTCCAAATGGCCAGCATACTGAGAATGACCTGGGGTGAACGCTCAAATAGTATAGCTACAGGGTGATCCTCACGAACACCTGCTTTTCTTAATGTGCGAGCCAACCTGTTGGCTTGCGCGTTTAATTCTGCGTAAGTCATTTGTACCTCACCATATACCAGTGCGATGCGCTCTGGTGTTCGGGCTACTTGCGCTTCAAAAAACTGATGAATAAGAATATGTTCCGGGATAACTGCCGCTGTATTGTTAAAATGTTCAAGAATATTTTGGGATTCCTCGCGTGTCAGTATATCCAGCTTGCGGATTACAAGGTCTGGTGAATTGGTAGCTTGGGTAATTATACGCTCTAGATGTCCCTTCATCCTTGCCACATGTGCATGGCTGTATGTCTCTGTGTTGTATTGAAATTCGATTTGCATATTTCCACCAGGAACGACACTTATCATGAAATCATAATTGGTTTGCTCAGATGTCTTAACGTCCAAAATCTGCAATGATGTTGCTTCCGGATCACTGCCTTGTATCAGAGCCTGTTCAATCGGATAATTTTCAAAAACCATAATATGGGTGATTAACTTTTGTTTTTGATCTGTTTGTGCCTGAATTTCATATAGCGGGAACGTCTCATAGCTGTGTGAAGCAACAGCTTGTTGTTGTACGATACGGATGATTTCAGAAAAAGTCTGATCTGGACTGCACTGAATACGAACAGGCACGGTATTGATAAACAAACCAATCATGTCCTGAATTCCGGGCAAATGAGGCGGTCTACCAGATACAACACTGCCAAACACGACATCAGTGGTGTTATTATATCGCTGCAGCAGCAGGCCCCACACCGTTTGCATCAGGGTATTGACAGTAACATGCTGACGGATGGCTGTGTTTTTTAATTTAGTTGTCAGGTCTTCTCCCAAGCTCCAAGCCAGCTTCTCTTGACATGGCTCCCCAACAGGAGACGGTGGCAAAACGGATGACAGGCTGGTATGTCCTTCATAACCTGCCAAGTAATGTTTCCAGTAATCGGATGCTTCCTTTTGATTTTGCGCTCCAAGCCAGTTCACATAGCTGCTGTAAGGAAAAACCTCTTTCAACCGGGGAGGACGACGCTGGCTGATCGCATCATAAAGCTCAAACAGTTCTTGCGTAACCATCGGAATGCACCAGCCATCCATTAACATATGATGAAAGCTCCAGATCAAATCGTATTCATCAGGACCTGATTGCAAAACCGTAAACCTCGTTAGCGCGTCTTGCTCTAGATCAAAGCCTCTTCTTCGGTCTTCAGCCGCCAAATGGAACACCCTGTCGTTTCGTTCTGATTTATCAATGCAATTGATGTCCTGATAAACCAGATCAATTCGGCTTTTTTGAAATACCACTTGCAGAGCTTCCTTGTTCCAGCCCCTATAAAAGCTGGTTCTGAACACAGCATGTCGCTGTCCTAATCTGTTGAGACTTTGAGCAAGAATATCCAGATCCAGTTGGCCCTTCAAATGAATGATCATCTGTTCAAAATAGGCTTCCGATTGGGAATCGAGCAAACTGTGAAACAACATGCCTTTTTGCATCGGTGTCATCGGATATAAGCTCTCCAATTCACCTAGTTGTTGTGTAGATTGGATCAAACGGTCCAACTCGGCGATTTCCATTTCAGAAAACGATACATCACTAGGTGTGAGTTCTGTTCCTTCTTTAGAAATACAATGAAGTATAATTTCCTGCAGACTCGTTCTCAGGCAGTTGCCAAGCTGTTCTATGGACTCCTTCTTGTACTGGGTGTGGCTATAGTAAATAGTCAGCGACAATTTCCCCTCATAAACCATTCCGTGTATCTCAAGCAGGTACGGACGAACATGACGCTCACTTACAGTTAAGCCGCCAGGATACGGTGATGGTCGCATATGTCCATCCGAGTTCAAATCATATTGCCCCAGATAGTTAAAACTGATTTCCGGTGTTGGACCAGCCATTCCATCCTCGGTCTGATCCGAGGTGTAGCGCAGCAGCCCATACCCGATACCTTTGTTGGGAACTCGCCGCAGCTCCTCCTTCACCGTCTTGATTTGCGCAGATAATGCCTGTCCTGCCGGAAAGGACAGCCGTACCGGATAGCGACTGGTGAACCACCCTACCGTCCGCGTTACATCCAGTTCCGGCACGATCGCCTCTCGGCCATGCCCCTCCAGGCTGATCGCTACTTCCGTGATGCCCGTCCATGCCTGTATGGCCCGTCCCAGTGCGGTCAGCAGTAGATCATTCATCTCTGTCGTATATGCCCGGTGACTTTGCTTGAGCAGCTGCTCCGTCTCTCCCGCTGTCCACTGCACCGTCACTTCTTCACTGTCCTTTACCAAGGATACGCTCGTCTCGGCGTAGTCCTGCGGCAGCTCTGGTGCTGCTGTTGCTTGGATGCCCGCCCAGTACCCTGCTTCCGCCTGCAGCGCCTCACTCCTCGCATAGTGCGACAACCCCTCTGCCCAAGCCTGAAAGGCGTCCGTTTTCATCGGCAGCCGGATCGGTTCCCCTTGTTGTGCCTGGGTATACGCTGTGTCCAAATCCTCCAGCAGTATGCGCCAGGAGACGCCGTCGATGACCCAGTGGTGGATTGCCACCAGCAGATGATCGCCATCCGTACACCGGAACAATCCCAGCTTGACCAGTGGGCCTTCGTTCAGATCCACCGTCGCCTGAATCCGGCTCGCCTCTGCCTCAATCGCTTCCTCGCTGTCTGTATCCGGTGCCATGTCCAGCACCTCCAGGCTGTAGCCCGCTCCCTCCCCGATCTGACGGGTCCACGCCGTATAACCGCTATCGCTCTGGCGCAGCACGGTCCGCAGGGCATCATGGTGATCCGTTAATGCCTGCATCGCGGCTTGCAGTGCCCTCACTTCCCAACCGTCCGAGCGCTGCAAAACGACACACTGGTTATAGTGATGCAGGTCGGTCGGCTGCTCGATCACAAAGGCCTGCTGAATCGGGGTCATTCCCGTAACCCCGCGGATCTCGCCTTGCTCTGCCGTCCGCCTCACCGGCTCGACATGGGAACTTAAGACGGCAATCGTAGGATAGGTCAGCAGTTCTTTCATCCCCACCTGGTAGCCCGCTTGGTACAGCTTCGCTGACACCTGGATGGACTTGATGGAGTCCCCGCCCAGATCCAGGAAGGAATCATGAATGCCGACCTGCGCCACCCCTAATACCGCTGCCCAGATCGAGACGAGTTGCTCCTCAACTGCATTGCGCGGCGGTGCATAATCAACACCTGGCTCCAAGTACGCCTGTGGCGCGGGCAGTGCCTTGCGGTCTACTTTTCCGTTGGACGTCAGCGGCAGCGCCTCCAGAGGCACGAAGTAGGTCGGGATCATATACTCCGGCAGCGACGTACTCAGCGCTGCCCGCAATTCTCTACCCGTCATTTTTCCGTCCGTGACGACGTAGGCACACAGCTCCTGCCATCCGCTTTCTGCCGAGCGGGCGATCACTACCACCTCTCGGACCGCAGCCAGCGCCCGAATCGCACCTTCCACTTCCCCCAGCTCAATCCGGTAGCCCCGGATTTTCACCTGATCGTCCGTGCGGCCAATATACTCCAGCTCCCCGTCGATCCGCCGGCGTGCTACGTCACCCGCCCGGTACATCCGTTGCCCCGCTACAAAGGGATTCGCCACAAACTTCTCTGCCGTCTGCTCCGCCCGGTTCAGGTACCCTCGGGCTACCCCGTCTCCGCCAATGTACATCTCGCCTGCGACCCCGGCTGGCACCGGCTGTCCATACGGATCCAGCACATAAATGCTCGTATTCGCTGCCGGACGGCCAATCGGCACATACTCGCCCATCGGGCGGGCCGGATCATACAGATAGCTCATACAACCGACGACGGTCTCCGTCGGGCCGTATTCGTTGAACAGCAGCACCGTGCCACCGCTTTGCTCCCAAATCCCTGCCGCAAGCTTCGCGCTCAGATTCTCTCCGCCGACGATCATTCGGCGGATCGTGCTGTCCTGCACCAGCCCCAGTTCATGCACCAGATGCAGGTGAGCCGGGGTCAGCTTGATCAGATCGATCCGGGGATCGCGGAAGATGCGCGGCAGCAGCGCCGCTTTATCGTCACCCGGGTACACGATCACTGTATTTCCCGTGATCAGCGGCGTGAAGATGCTCGTCACCGTCAGGTCAAAGGCCAGGGAGGAATACAATGGGAACGTCGTCTTCATCCCTTGTACATACGTGCGGCTGGACCACCAAATATAGTTGGTCAGCCCCTGATGTTCAATTAACACGCCCTTGGGCTGACCCGTGGAGCCGGAGGTGTAAATCATGTAGGCCAAATGCTGCATCCGATCTCGGGGAGCGTCCAGCTCCTCCACAGGGGCAGCCGTTTCCTCCAGTGCCCCGTTCGCTCCAAGGAGTAGTACCCTACCGTTATAGTCCGCCGGAAGCTGGACTCCGTCCCCCACCAGCGCAATGCGAGCGCCGGAATCTTGAAGCATGTAGGCGATCCGTTCGTCTGGAGAAGCCGGGTCCATCGGCACGTAGGCCCCGCCTGCTTTCAGGACAGCGAGAATGGCGATGACCACCTCTGCGCTGTGTTCGGCACAGATCGCAACCCGATGGTCGGCCTGCACGCCCGCTGCCCGGAGGGTATGCGCCATCCGATTGGCCTGAGCATTAAGCTCCCGGTAGGTAAGCCTGCGATCCTCGCAGATGACTGCCGTCTGTTCCGGTGTACGCGCCACCTGTTGTTCAAACAGTTGCTCCACCGTCTGCTCCCGCGGATAATCTGCTGCCGTATCGTTCCAGCGATAAAGATATTCCTGACTCTGATTTTCCGGCAGCGTCTCTATATCACCGAGTGCCTGATCCGGTTGAAACAGCATCACAGATAAAAGGTGGTTTAAATGCGCAACCAGTTGCTTGATATAAGCTTCTTCGTAGCTTTGCGCATTGTACTGAAGCTGAACATTAATGCCATCCTTCTTCATTACAAAATGAAACTGTATATCCACATTTACATTGGTTGTTTCCAGAAGTGAATGGAGACTGTCCAATGCAACAAGCGTAGGAATGACAGGACGGTTGGCCGAATCATATTGCATACGGAGTTTTCCGACCATTTTTCTGAATGGCAGCCCTTGATGCTCCAAACTATCGCTTAACGACTGCTTAACCTCATTAAATAATGACTTAAATGAATGAGTAGGCTCCAGTTTACTTTTAATAATAAGAAATTTATTGATCCGGTTATGTACATCTTTTGATGTGGGTATACCGAGCAAAACGTTATTTTCGCCTGTGTATTTATTTAATAAACTGGTTACCCCAGCTAATAGAATTATAAAAACCGCCATGCTGGAACCGCCAGACAGTTGTAAAATCCGCTGTGAGACTGCTGCAGATAACGGTTCACATAAGGTTTCCCGTCCATTTATGTGTAATTCTGATCCACCCTTAGAAGCAGAATTGCAAAATGGGAAGGCCGTAGGTGCATCGTCAGCTTGAAACGTTTGATTCCAAAATAACTCCTGTTGTTTAAACTCTGACATGATCTGACCCCCAGTATGTTAATGATGAATTATGGTACATAACCATCTAAATAGCATCTAAATAGCATCTATAGAGCAACATATTGAGCCTCTTCCGAAATGGAGAGAATGTGTCTTACACACCCTCTCCTTCCGAAAGCAAGGATTAGAAACTCAGTTCAATGGAACTAATAACACTTTGATCCGGTACCCTTTTTTCAATTAATTTAATGTCCTGAATAGGAATTTCAGGCTGTTGCACCACTTCAGACAGAACAGACAACAAATCTGTGGCAAGTACATGAATTGTTTCCATCTCAAACAGATACCGGCTGAATTCAAACTCGCATCGCAGTTGTTCTCCTTCGGGCTGAACATATAACGTTAAATCAAACTTGGCACTTTTCCGTGACTGTTCGTAAGAAGAAAAGACGAGGGAGTCCATTTCAACTGCTATTTCACCCATATTCTGATATACCAGCATAGTGTCAAACAAAGGATTGCGTCCCGGTTCACGTTGCAACTGCAAATGTTTCAAAATCTCTTCAAACGGATAATCCTGATGCTCGTATGCATTAAGCATCGTTTGTTTTACATCCTGTACATAATCCGAAAATGTTTTTCCAGCAAACGGTTGATGGCGCACCGCCAGTGTATTGACGAACATTCCAATTAACGGCTCCATGTCGGCGTGGGTTCTTCCCGCCACGGAAGTACCAATAATCATGTCATCCTGCCCACTGTATTTAGCCAGCAAAACGGTATATGCAGCCATGAATACCATAAAGAGCGTTGCGTCCGTGCTTTCGGCAAGCTGCTGTAATTCCTGTGCAAGAGATTTTTCAATTACAAAATGATGGACATCTCCTTCATAGCTGCGCACTGTTGGTCTTTCATAATCTGTAGGCAGTTCCAGCTGGGGCAAGTCCCCTTTGAACATTTCCAGCCAGTAATCCTCGTGGCGCTTGTATGCACCATCTGCTATTTGAGCTTGCTGCCAGACTGCATAATCTTTGTACTGAATACGAAGCGGCGGTAACGTTTCTCCGCCATACAGTCTTATAAATTCCTGGACCAAGATGTTCATCGAAACCCCGTCCGATACCAGGTGATGCATATCAAATAATAAAATATGGCGTTCAGCATCTGTTTGAATGATTCCAACACGAAGCAACGGAGGGCGCTGCAGGTCGAACACACGCACAAACTCCCAAATACAAGAATCGATTTGATCCTCCGTTGCGTGAAGTAGCTCAACCTCAAACGGAGCATTTGGATAAATAAACTGTGCTGGCTCTCCTGCTGCCAGTTCAAACCCGGTTCGCAAAGATTCGTGCCGCCCTATGAGTTGTTGGAAGGCCTGTTCCAGACGGTTGACATCAAGAGAGCCAGTAACGATCAACGCACCTGGCATATTATACGTAAGCTGCGCACCTTCAGCCTGACTTGCAAGGAACAGGCGTCTTTGAGCTGAAGATACTGGATAATATGCCTGCTCCGCAGCAACCGGAATGGAATAATACGTATGTGAATCCAGCCCGGTAATCAGCTCTGACAAACGTTCAATGGTCGGAAAGCGGAATACATCCTTCAAAGAAATGGATGCATCCATCTGTTTTTGAATTTGGGAAACGAGTGTTGTAGCTTTGAGTGAATGTCCCCCTTTGTCAAAAAATGAATCCGTTATTCCGATACGCTCTACATCAAGTATTTCTGCCCAGATCGAGACGAGTTGCTCCTCAACTGCATTGCGCGGCGGTGCATAAGCAACACCTGGCTCCAAGTACGCCTGTGGCGCGGGCAGTGCCTTGCGGTCTACTTTTCCGTTGGACGTCAGCGGCAGCGCCTCCAGAGGCACGAAGTAGGTCGGGATCATATACTCCGGCAGCGACGTACTCAGCACTGCCCGCAATTCTCTACCCGTCATTTTTCCGTCCGTGACGACGTAGGCACACAGCTCCTGCCATCCGCTTTCTGCCGAGCGCGCGATCACTACCACCTCTCGGACCGCAGCCAGCGCCCGAATCGCACCTTCCACTTCCCCCAGCTCAATCCGGTAGCCCCGGATTTTCACCTGATCGTCCGTGCGGCCGATATACTCCAGCTCCCCGTCGATCCGCCGGCGCGCTACGTCACCCGCCCGGTACATCCGTTGCCCCGCTACAAAGGGATTCGCCACAAACTTCTCTGCCGTCTGCTCCGCCCGGTTCAGGTACCCCCGGGCTACCCCGTCTCCGCCAATGTACATCTCGCCTGCGACCCCGGCTGGCACCGGCTGTCCATACGGATCCAGCACATAAATGCTCGTATTCGCTGCCGGACGGCCAATCGGCACATACTCGCCTATCGGGCGGGCCGGATCATACAGATAGCTCATACAACCGACGACGGTCTCCGTCGGGCCGTATTCGTTGAACAGGCGCACCGTGCCACCGCTTTGCTCCCAAATCCCTGCCGCGAGCTTCGCGCTCAGATTCTCTCCGCCGACGATCATTCGGCGGATCGTGCTGTCCTGCACCAGCCCCAGTTCGTGCACCAGATGCAGGTGAGCCGGGGTCAGCTTGATCAGATCGATCCGGGGATCGCGGAAGATGCGCGGCAGCAGCGCCGCTTTATCGTCACCCGGGTACACGATCACTGTATTTCCCGTGATCAGCGGCGTGAAGATGCTCGTCACCGTCAGGTCAAAGGCCAGGGAGGAATACAATGGGAACGTCGTTTTCATCCCTTGTACATACGTGCGGCTGGACCACCAAATATAGTTGGTCAGCCCCTGATGTTCAATTAACACGCCCTTGGGCTGACCCGTGGAGCCGGAGGTGTAAATCATGTAGGCCAAATGCTGCATCCGATCTCGGGGAGCGTCCAGCTCCTCCACAGGCGGAGCCGTTTCCTCCGGTGCCCCGTTCGCTCCAAGGAGTAGCACCCTGCCGTTATAGTCCGCCGGAAGCTGGACTCCGTCCCCCACCAGCGCGATGCGAGCGCCGGAATCTTGAAGCATGTAGGCGATCCGTTCATCCGGAGAAGCCGGGTCCATCGGCACGTAGGCCCCGCCTGCTTTCAGGACGGCGAGAATGGCGATGACCACCTCTGCACTGTGTTCGGCACAGATCGCAACCCGATGGTCGGCCTGCACGCCTGCTGCCCGGAGGGTATGCGCCAACCGATTGGCCTGAGCATTAAGCTCCCGGTAGGTAAGCCTGCGATCCTCGCAGATGACTGCCGTCTGTTCCGGTGTACGCCCCACCTGTTGTTCAAACAGCTGCTCCACCGTCTGCTCCCGCGGATAATCTGCTGCTGTATCGTTGAAAACTGTTAAAATATCCTGTTTTTCTTCTTTTGTCAGCCAATCCAGTTCATGGACTCCCATGTCTGGTTTAGCGGCAGCCTGCTCCAACATTTGGAGGAATCGGCCTGCTACTTGTTCTATTATTGAGGTGTCGTAGACATTGGCATTAAATTCAAAATGAACTGTTATGTCTTCGCCAGGCAACACAATGACATTAAAGTCGTAATGCGTCTGCTCCGTGACGTGTGCATTGGAGATCAGCAAACTTTGACCCTCGTCTCCATCCATACTTGTCAACTGCTGCTCCAACGGATAATTTTCAAACACCATAATATGTGATAGTAGTTGGTGCTTCTGTGGTGTTCGCGCTTGTATTTCCATTAAGGAATACGTGTCAAACTCATGAGCAGCGAGTGCTTGCTGCTGCATCCTTAAAGCCAAATCAGCAAACGAATCATCCGCATCACAATGAACACGTACCGGAATCGTATTAATGAACAAGCCTACCATGCTTTCAATACCTGCAATAACAGGCGGTCTGCCTGACACCACCGTACCAAATACAACATCCGTATGGTTATTGTATTTTTGCAGTAGAATCCCCCATACAGCTTGCATAAAAGTATGAACCGTTACACGATTGCTATTCGCTGCCTGCTTGAGCGAATAGGTCAGCGAATGTCCAAACCGACGGATTACTCTGCCCGATTCGTAGCCTTCAAATTCCGCAGCTTGGACCAGCTTCCCTGGCAGTATCGTTTGTTCTTCATAGCCTGCAAGATAATTATTCCAGTAAGAAGCGGCTTCCTCGACAGGACGGGATTCAAGCCATTCGATATAGTCGCTGTACAGAGGAGCGTCTTGTAATCGAGGCTGTCTCTCATTTCGAATTGCTTCATACAATTCAAACAATTCTTGGGCGACAAGCGGTACGCACCAGCCGTCCATAAGGATATGATGAAAGCTCCAAACCAGACGGTATGAGCGTTGCCCTGTACGTAAAACAGATAACCTCATTAGCACATCCTGTTGGAGATTAAATCCTTTGGCCTTGTCTTGATCGGCATAGGCTGTCAGCCACTGTTCCCGCTCTGATTCTCGGATACCCCTAACATCTTCTGTGCGAAAATCAATGCGTGAATCCTGGTATACCACTTGAAGTGGGGTATCTTTCCAGCCAGTATAAAATCCAGTTCGCAATATAGCGTGTCTGTGTGTTAATTGATCCAAGGCTTGGACAAAAGCCGCTTCATTCAAGACACCTTCCATATCAAATGTAGTCTGTTCAAAATAGGCGGCAGACTGAGGATCCAGCAGACTGTGGAACAACATTCCTTTTTGTACAGGCGTTAATGGGTAAATATTCTCTATTGCTCTGTCCTGTCCCATATGCAATATGATCTGTTCCATTTCTGGAATGCTTATCCCTTTGCATAAAATATCGCTTGGGGTCAGCTCCATCTGTTTTTTGGACATACAGTGGTTAATGATTTCGCGCAAGGAGCATTGGAGTTTCTCAGCCAGGTGTTCCACCGTTTTTTGACGGTACTGCTTTCGATTGTAGCTGATAGCAAGATTCAGACATCCGTCTGTAATCATACCGTGGAACTCCAGCACATATGGTCTCCGCCCTCCCTGACTGACATCCGAGCCACCGGAATAATGTGAAATAGACATTCCACTGTTGCTTAAATCCTGATCAAACTGGCCTAGATAATTGAAACAGATTTCAGGTTCAACCAGCTTACCCATTTCTTCACCATGATGGGAGAGATGACGCAACAAGCTGAATCCGACTCCCTTTTGCGGTATTTCACGCAATGCTTCTTTGACCGTTTTAATGCGAAGTCCCGTGTCTGCATCCGTTGGAATGTGTAGAAGAACAGGATATTGACTCGTGAACCATCCTACCGTCCGGCTGATATCACAATCCGGCAACATATGCTCTCTACCGTGGCCTTCCAAATTTACAAATATATTTTCACTGCCTGTCCACCCATGGATTGCAGTTCCCAGCGCAGTAAGCAACAGATCATTAATTTCAGTACGATAGGCACGGTTCGTCTGTTTCAGCAGTTGCTCCGTCTCCATCTTTGTAAACCGCAGTGTCAGTAATTCGCTGTCTCCAATCGTGCCTTGACCCGTCTCGTCATAATCTCTAGGTAAAGGAGCTGTCTCAAAGTCTTTTACGCGTCTCCAATATTGAAGCTCCTGCTCGATGGACGTACTATTTGCATACTGCACCAGTTGATTGGCCCATACCTGATAGGCATCCGTTTTTGACGGCAGCTTGATATCCTTGCCCGACTCTGCTTGCCCGAAGGCATTCGCCAAGTCCTCCAGTAAAATTCGCCAAGATACGCCGTCTACCACCAAATGATGAATGACAATCAGCAGATGATCACCGTCGGGACAACGGAACAGTCCCAGTTTTACCAACGGACCTTTTTCCAGATCAATGCTGCGCTGAATTCGATTCGCGGCTTCCTCAATTTCTGCCATAACCTTAGCTGGATTGGAGGCTGTGAAGTCCAGGACTTCCAGATCGTACAATTCCCCTTCACTGATTCCACGATTCCATGCTTCATAGCCGCTGTCCGTCCGTCGATATACGGTACGTAAAGCATCGTGGTGCGTAATTATGCTGTCCATTACCTGCCGCAATGCCTCTTCTTTAAAGCCCGAAGGCCTGTGCAAGAAAAACGACTGGTTAAAATGTGCTTCATTTCCCGTTTCTTGCGTGAATAACCATCGTTGTATCGGTGTCAACTCCACTTTTCCACTAATTTCACCTTGCTCGGGTATTCTGGTCACCCGCTCTGTATAAGGACTGAGCGCAGCAATGCTCGGATATTTAAACAGGTCTTTCATTCCAATTTTGTAGCCGGCCTGAATCAATCGGGACGATACCTGAATGGCCTTAATGGAATCGCCACCCAAATCAAAAAAGTTATCCCCTGTTCCTATCTGCGGCACACCGAGCACCTTTTGCCAGACAGTGACCAGCACCTGCTCCACTTCGTTTCCAGGCGCGGTATACTCCACTCCGGTTTGAATACTCTCCGTTGGCACAGGCAGCTCTTTACGGTCCACTTTCCCATTAGGCGTTAGCGGTAACCGTTCCAGCGGAATCATATAGGCTGGTATCATATACGCTGGCAGCTCTTCCAATAGAGCTTCCCGTATCCGCGCGCCCGTCATCTCGCGCTCAGCTACATAGTACGCCGCCAATTGCTTCGCGCCATCCTCCGCTTCATGGACAACCACAGCCGCTTGCTGGACGAAGGGCAGGCTCTGCAGCTTCGCTTCAATCTCTCCCGGCTCAATCCGGTATCCTCGGATCTTCACCTGTTGGTCCAGCCGTCCCAGATAGCTGATTGTTCCGTCTGGACGCCAGCGTCCCCGGTCCCCCGTCCGGTATAACCGTTCACCCGCTGCCCATGGATGCGGCACAAACCGCTCACGGGTTAATTCCTCCTGATTCAAATAACCACGGGCCAGACCAGCTCCCCCGACCCAGATTTCTCCCGCCATCCCTATCGGCAGGAGCCGCCCCTCTTGATCCATAATGTAGGCGGTTGAGTTGGCGATCGGTCGCCCAATCGGAATATGGTTGGTATAGTCCTGGTCAATCTCAAAGCTGCAGGAAAAGGTTGTGTTTTCCGTCGGACCATAACCATTCACCAGCGTGACATTCGGGCATGCGCGGCGTACCGCCGATACGACCGATGGCACGAGCGCATCCCCTCCCACAATGAGGTAACGCAGCGGCTCAAACTGTGCTGGCTCTTGCTGCGCCAACTGATGGAACAGTGGCGCGGTCAGCCACATGACCGTAATTTGGTGCTCTCGGATAGCTTCCCCCAGCAGTTCTGCACTCAACAGAACCATCTCGGGTACAATGACCAGCCTCAGCCCGTTCAGCAAGGCCCCCCAAATTTCAAACGTACAGGCGTCAAAAACCAGCGCCCCTGTTAGCAAAATACGGTCAGCAGGTGTCCATGCTACAACATTTGTTTCTTTCACCAAACGTACGACACTTCGCTGCTCCACCATGACCCCTTTGGGTTGTCCGGTCGAACCTGAGGTATACATCACATAAGCCAGATGATGGGCTTCTGATACGCTCGGCAAGTCAGAGTCATCCGCAGCATATGCATTTTCGTCCCCCAGGTCCAGCATTCGGCCCTCATATCCGGCCTGCTCGACCCGTTCCATGGCCTGATGAACGGCATCTCCAGTTCCGGAAGATGCTGTCAGCAGCATGTTGACCTGACCGTCGGCCAGCATAAAGCGAATACGTTCCGCCGGATAAGTCGGATTGATCGGTAAATAGGCGCCTCCAGCCTTCAAAATGGCTAACATTCCCACAATCATGTCTGCAGAGCGATCCGCCAAAATCCCGATCCGCTGATCCGGCTGCACGCCGCAGGCCCGCAGCGTATGCGCTAGCTGGTTCGAGCGTTTCTGCAAGGCACGGTAGGTCCAGCTCTTGTCCTCGCATACAATCGCAATTTGCTCCGGTACACGTGCTGCCTGTTCTTCAAACAACTGCGCAATGGGCAGCTCGTGCGGATATGCTTGGGCAGTATCATTAAAGACGTCCAGAATCAGACGTTTGTCCGCCTCGGTTACCCACTGGAGCTCGTTGACACGTATGTCCGGGCGTTCCGCTATTTGCCGCAAAAGATGAAGCAACTGGTTGCTGATTTGCTCTATGTCTGCCTGATTATAGACGCTTGCATTGTATTGGAACTTGAATGTGAATGTGTCCCCAGGCAGCACAATGAGATTAAAATCATAGTTCGTCTGCTCACGAATCTCCGCACCAACTATAGTCAAGCCCGTCGTATGTTCGCCTTGAATAAGCTGCTGCATTTGCTCCTCTACAGGATAATTTTCAAAAACAAGCAAATGTGTGATTAAGTCCTGTTTTTGATGGGTATGAGCCTGAACCTCATACAATGGGTACGTATCGTAAGCCGCTGATGCCACGGAATTAGACTGAGTCCGAATCATGATTTCAGACAGAGAATCCGTGGAATGGCATTGAATACGCACCGGGATTGTGTTAATAAATAATCCGATCATTTGCCCGGCTCCCGCCAAATCTGACGGTCTGCCCGACACGACTGTACCAAAAACTACATCTTGGCTTGCGTTTGCCATTTGGAGCCATAGTCCCCATACTGTTTGCAATACTGAGTTTAACGTCACCTGATGTATTGCTGCTATCTGCTTTAATTGTCGTATCGAATCGTTATCAAGCTCAAGCGCCACTTCTTGGCGGATATATTTTTGATCAGAGTCCCCATCCTTCTCTCCAGGGATAGCAGTATGCTCCTCATACCCCGACAAATATTGCTCCCAATAGTGGGCTGCTTGCTCATCATCCTGCGCCGCCAGCCACTCCATATACTTGCTGTAAGGAGCTGATTTCTGTACATTAGGCTGTCGGTTTGCCAGAAAAGCCGAGTAATACTCGAACAGTTCACTTGTGACCAGCGGTACACACCAACCATCCATCAAAATATGGTGAAAGCTCCAAATGAATGAGTACGTCTCATCCGCAATACGGAAAACGGCCATTCGCATCAATATATCCTGTGACAGATTGAATCCCCGTTGCTGATCCGTCTCTGCATAGGAATGCAGCCTTTGCTGTTGCTGTACCTCCTCCAGTTCCCTTATGTCTTCTGTATACAGCTCGACTTGTGGGTTCTTGTAAACGATTTGGAGAGGATAGTCTTTCCATGCTCCATCAAAACGGGTACGGAGGATAGCGTGCGCTTTTGTCAATTCCTCCAGACTTTTCCCAAAAACGTCCAGCTTCAAGTCTCCTTGCATTTCAAAAGTAATTTGCTCAAAATAGGCGCCAGATCTGGAATCCAGCAAATTGTGAAACAGCATCCCCTTTTGTAAAGGAGTCAACGGATACACATCTTCAATGTCACCTATATGCTGTGTCTGCTGAATAATCTGCTCCAACTCTTCCATGGTCAAATGCTTTAGAGATAAATCACTTGGTGTGATTTCCGTCCGTTCGCAACTTGCACAGTGTTCGATGACTTGACGCAAGCTATCTTCCAGATGTGCTGCAAATTGCTGCATAGTTTGACTTAGATATTGTTTTTTACTGTAACTTAGCTGTAACGATAAATTGCCGTTAGTAATACTGCCGTTAATTATTAACTTATATGGCCTTAATTGATTCCCACTCACCTCGGAGCCGACAGAATAAGTGGACAGGCGCATAGAGCTATTTTTCAAATCCTGATCAAACTGACCCAGGTAATTAAAGCTGACTTCAGGCTGCAGGTCGCCAAATGTTGCATTCCGGGCACCGTGATTTTCAGATAAGTACCGCAGTAAGCCATATCCGATCCCCTTGTTAGGAATCTCCCGTAATCCTTCCTTAATGCCTTTAATTCGACTGGCTATACTAGTGTGATGACGAACGGAAAGAATGACCGGGTATAGACTCGTGAACCAGCCAACCGTACGTGAAATATCAACATCATCCATAATGCTTTCCCGGCCATGTCCCTCCAGCATAATTGCGACCTTCTCCATGCCAGTCCAGCGATGAACAGCTATGCCAAGAGCTGTAAGCAGCAAATCATTTATTTCCGTGTTATAAGCCCGATTTGCCCCTTTTAACAGCTGTCCGGTCTCCTCTTCAGACCATTGCAAGGTTATAGTCTCGCTGTCTTTTATCAAGGAACGGCTTACTTCCAAGTCCACAGGAAGTGGTGAGACGATGGTATGATCCACTGCTTCCCAAAAAGAACGCTCCGGCTCAATTGCATTGCTAGTGGCATAATCTGACAGCTTATATGCCCATGTCTGAAAAGAATCAGTTTTCAAAGGTAATTGAACAAAAGCTCCGGCTTCTACCTGTTCATAAGCACTTGCGATATCTTCCAGCAAAATCCGCCAGGACACACCATCCACCACCAAATGATGGATGACAATTAGTAGATGATCACCATCTGCACAACGGAACAGACCCAGCTTTACTAATGGACCTTTTTCTAAATCAATGCTTTGCTGTATCCGGTTAGCTGCAGCCTCAATTGCCGCAAAAGGCTGGGAGTCGGCTGTAAAATCTACAATTTCCAGATTATACAGCTCCCCATCATCCATTCCACGATTCCATGCCTCATACCCATATTCTGTCTGACGAAATACCATACGAAGCGCATCATGATGGCTTATGACACCTTTCATGGAATGTCGCAGCGTCTGTTCATCAAACCTTTGCTCTCTAAAGAGCAGCATGGATTGATTCATATGATGAGGATCGGCAATTTGGTTTTCTAAAAACCAATACTGGATAGGAGAACGTTTAACCTTTCCAACTACCGTCTTTTGATCCGCTACTCTGTTCAGTATTTGCATATGAGAATTTAGCGAAGCGATAGTTGGATAAGAAAATAAATGCTTCATCTCCAAATGATATCCCGCTTGTCTTAAACCGGATGAAACTTGAATGGCCTTAATGGAATCGCCACCCAAATCAAAAAAGTTATCCCCTGTTCCTATCTGCGGCACACCGAGCACCTTTTGCCAGACAGTGACCAGCACCTGCTCCACTTCGTTTCCAGGCGCGGTATACTCCACTCCGGTTTGAATACTCTCCGTTGGCACAGGCAGCTCTTTACGGTCCACTTTCCCATTAGGCGTTAGCGGTAGCCGTTCCAGCGGAATCATATAGGCCGGTATCATATACGCTGGCAGCTCTTCCAATAGAGCTTCCCGTATCCGCGCGCCCGTCATCTCGCGCTCAGCTACATAGTACGCCGCCAATTGCTTCGCGCCATCCTCCGCTTCATGGACAACCACAGCCGCTTGCTGAACGAAGGCCAGGCTCTGCAGCTTCGCTTCAATCTCTCCCGGCTCAATCCGGTATCCACGGATTTTCACCTGTTGGTCCAGCCGTCCCAGATAGCTGATCGTTCCGTCCGGACGCCAGCGTCCCCGGTCCCCCGTCCGGTATAACCGTTCACCCGCTGCCCATGGATGCGCTACAAACCGCTCACGGGTTAATTCCTCCTGATTCAAATAACCACGGGCCAGACCGGCTCCCCCGACCCAGATTTCTCCCGCCATCCCTATCGGCAGGAGCCGCCCCTCTTGATCCATAATGTAGGCGGTTGAGTTGGCGATCGGTCGCCCAATCGGAATATGGTTGGTATAGTCCTGGTCAATCTCAAAGCTACAGGAAAAGGTCGTGTTTTCCGTCGGACCATAGCCATTCACCAGCGTGACATTCGGGCATGCGCGGCGTACCGCCGATACGACCGATGGCACGAGCGCATCCCCTCCCACAATAAGATAACGCAGCGGCTCAAACTGTGCTGGCTCTTGCTGCGCCAACTGATGGAACAATGGCGCGGTCAGCCACATGACCGTAATTTGGTGCTCTCGGATAGCTTCCCCCAACAGTTCTGCACTCAACAGAACCATCTCGGGTACAATGACCAGCCTCAGCCCGTTCAGCAAGGCCCCCCAAATTTCAAACGTACAGGCGTCAAAAACCAGCGCCCCTGTTAGCAAAATACGGTCAGCAGGTGTCCATGCCACAACATTTGTTTCTTTCACCAAACGTACGACACTTCGCTGCTCCACCATGACCCCTTTGGGTTGTCCGGTCGAACCTGAGGTATACATCACATAAGCCAGATGATGGGCTTCTGATACGCTCGGCAAGTCAGAGTCATCCGCAGCATATGCATTTTCGTCCCCCAGGTCCAGCATTCGGCCCTCATATCCGGCCTGCTCGACCCGTTCCATGGCCTGATGAACGGCATCTCCAGTTCCGGAAGATGCTGTCAGCAGCATGTTGACCTGACCGTCGGCCAGCATAAAGCGAATACGTTCCGCGGGATAAGTCGGATTGATCGGTAAATAGGCGCCTCCAGCCTTCAAAATGGCTAACATTCCCACAATCATGTCTGCAGAGCGATCCGCCAAAATCCCGATCCGCTGATCCGGCTGCACGCCGCAGGCCCGCAGCGTATGCGCCAGCTGGTTCGAGCGTTTCTGCAAGGCACGGTAGGTCCAGCTCTTGTCCCCGCACACAACCGCAATTTGCTCCGGTACACGTGCTGCCTGTTCTTCAAACAACTGCGCAATGGGCAGCTCGTGCGGATATGCTTGGGCAGTATCATTAAAGACGTCCAGAATCAGACGTTTGTCCGCCTCGGTTACCCACTGGAGCTCGTTGACACGCATGTCCGGGCGTTCCGCTATTTGCCGCAAAAGATGAAGCAACTGGTTGCTGATTTGCTCTATCTCTGCCTGACTATAGACGCTTGCATTGTATTGAAATTTGAATGTGAATGTTTCGCCAGGCAGCACAATGAGATTAAAATCATAGTTCGTCTGCTCACGAATTTCCACATTGACTATCGTTAAACCGGATTTGTGCCCTCCCTGTACGAGCTTATGCATCTGTGCGTCTACCGGATAATTTTCAAACACCAGTATATGCGTAATCAATTCTTGTTTTCGACCGCTCTCCCTCTGCATCTCATATAATGGATACGTATCATATGCGATGGAAGAAATCGCCTGTCGTTGGCTCATTTGAAGCAGCCCTGCAAAGCTCATATCTGCTGTTGTGCGAATACGTACTGGGATGGTATTAATACATGGTCCCACCATAGTGGAGACACCTTCCAGTTCCGCCGGTCTACCCGACACCACGCTACCAAAGACAACATCATCACTGTCGTTATGTTTTTGAAGTAGTGTTCCCCATATAGTCTGTATAAAAGTATTGACAGTAACTTGTACATCAGCGGCTGCCATCTTCATGTAACGTGTTAATGCCTCATCTATAAGGCAAGTATATTCTTCACATACATAGCTGTCGTTCACATTTTGAAGAGGCGTAGCGGCAGGGACATTCGCTTGCCCTTCATACCCATCCAAATAAGCCTGCCAGTAGGCAGATGCCTCTTCATGGTTTTGCGCTTCAAGCCACTCGATATATTGGGAGTATGGAGCTACAGCAGGTAGCTTAGCCTGTCGTTGCTGGAGTGCAGCATCGTAATGCTCCATCAGCTCACCGAAAATGAGTGGCAGACACCAACCGTCCAGAATGATATGATGAAATGTCCAGATACACTGGTATTGATGGTCTTTTGTGCCTAAAATGGTCATGCGCATCAATGGACCGCGTGCCAAGTCGAATCCGAGCTCCTTTTCTTGCAACGCGCATAACCTTACATGCTCCTTATACTGTTGTTCATTTAGTGCGCCCATGTCTTCATAAACGAAGCTCAACCGGGCATTCCGATATACTATTTGCAGCGGAGCATTCCGCCAATTATCCATAAAACAAGTACGAAATACGCTATGTCTCTGCATTACTTTTTCCAAAGCATTTGCAAAGTGATCCACGTTAAGCTGACCATGCAGCTTAAATAAAATCTGCTCGACATAAGCAGATGATTGCCTGTCAGCTACACCGTGAAACAACATTCCCTTTTGCATCGGCGTTAAAGAGTAAATATTTTCAACCTCTTGAGGATGCTCGCAAGCTTGCTGCAGTTGCTCCAACAGTTCGTCCAATTCTCCAACGGACAATCCTTTCATCGAAACATCACTTGGCGTAAGCTGCACCTGTTCCTGACTCACGCAATGCTCAATAATTTCAATGATTTTATCGTGCAGCAGCCAAGCCAGCTTTTGTATACTTTGCTTTTCAAATTGTTTGGCACTGTAGCTGATGCTGAAAGACAGTTGTCCTTGCGCCACGATGCCGTTAATATCAAGTGCATAGAGTCTGTTCTGGTTGGGACTGACAGATAGTCCACCCATAAAAGGCGCTACCTGCATGCCTTCATAACCAGTCTCCGTATCGAATTGCCCCAGGTAGTTAAAACTGATTTCCGGTGTTTGGCCAGCTATTCCATCCTCGGTCTGATCCAAGGTGTAGCGCAGCAGCCCATACCCGATACCTTTGTTGGGAACTCGCCGCAGCTCCTCCTTCACCGTCTTGATTTGCGCAGATAATGCCTGCCCTGCCGGAAAGGACAGCCGTACCGGATAGCGACTGGTGAACCACCCTACCGTCCGCGTTACATCCAGTTCCGGCACGATCGCCTCTCGGCCATGCCCCTCCAGGCTGATCGCTACTTCCGTGATGCCCGTCCATACCTGTATGGCCCGTCCCAGTGCGGTCAGCAGCAGATCATTCATCTCTGTCGTATATGCCCGGTGACTTTGCTTGAGCAGCTGCTCCGTCTCTCCCGCTGTCCACTGCACCGTCACTTCTTCACTGTCCTTTACCAAGGATACGCTCGTCTCGGCGTAGTCCTGCGGCAGACCTGGTGCCGCTGTTGCTTGGATGCCCGCCCAGTACCCTGCTTCCGCCTGCAGCGCCTCACTCCTCGCATAGTGCGACAACCCCTCCGCCCAAGCCTGAAAGGCGTCCGTTTTCATCGGCAGCCGGATCGGTTCCCCTTGCTGTGCCTGGGTATACGCTGTGTCCAAATCCTCCAGCAGTATGCGCCAGGAGACGCCGTCGATGACCCAGTGGTGGATTGCCACCAGCAGATGATCGCCATCCGTACACCGGAACAATCCCAGCTTGACCAGTGGGCCTTCGTTCAGATCCATCGTCGCCTGAATCCGGCTCGCCTCTGCCTCAATCGCTTCCTCGCTGTCTGTATCCGGTGCCATGTCCAGCACCTCCAGGCTGTAGCCCGCTCCCTCCCCGATCTGACGGGTCCACGCCGTATAACCGCTATCGCTCTGGCGCAGCACGGTCCGCAGGGCATCATGGTGATCCGTTAATGCCTGCATCGCGGCTTGCAGTGCCCTCACTTCCCAACCGTCCGAGCGCTGCAAAACGACACACTGGTTATAGTGATGCAGGTCGGTCGGCTGCTCGATCACGAAGGCCTGCTGGATCGGGGTCATTCCCGTAACCCCCCGGATCTCGCCTTGCTCTGCCGTCCGCTTCACCGGCTCGACATGGGAACTTAAGGCGGCAATCGTAGGATAGGTCAGCAGTTCTTTCATCCCCACCTGGTAGCCCGCTTGGTACAGCTTCGCTGACACCTGGATGGACTTGATGGAGTCCCCGCCCAGATCCAGGAAGGAATCATGAATGCCGACCTGCGCCACCCCCAATACTGCTGCCCAGATCGAGACGAGTTGCTCCTCAACTGCATTGCGCGGCGGTGCATAAGCAACACCTGGCTCCAAGTACGCCTGTGGCGCGGGCAGTGCCTTGCGGTCTACTTTTCCGTTGGACGTCAGCGGCAGCGCCTCCAGAGGCACAAAGTAGGTCGGGATCATATACTCCGGCAGCGACGTACTCAGCGCTGCCCGCAATTCTCTACCCGTCATTTTCCCGTCCGTGACGACGTAGGCACACAGCTCCTGCCATCCGCTTTCTGCCGAGCGGGCGATCACTACCACCTCCCGGACCGCAGCCAGCGCCCGAATCGCACCTTCCACTTCCCCCAGTTCAATCCGGTAGCCCCGGATTTTCACCTGATCGTCCGTGCGGCCGATATACTCCAGCTCCCCGTCGATCCGCCGGCGCGCTACGTCACCCGCCCGGTACATCCGTTGCCCTGGCACAAAGGGATTCGCCACAAACTTCTCTGCCGTCTGCTCCGCCCGGTTCAGGTACCCCCGGGCTACCCCGTCTCCGCCAATGTACATCTCGCCTGCGACCCCGGCCGGCACCGGCTGTCTATACGGATCCAGCACATAAATGCTCGTATTCGCTGCCGGACGGCCAATCGGCACATACTCGCCCATCGGGCGGGCCGGATCATACAGATAACTCATACAACCGACGACGGTCTCCGTCGGGCCATATTCGTTGAACAGGCGCACCGTGCCACCGCTTTGCTCCCAAATCCCCGCCGCAAGCTTCGCGCTCAGATTCTCTCCTCCGACGATCATTCGGCGGATCGTGCTGTCCTGCACCAGCCCCAGTTCGTGCACCAGATGCAAGTGAGCCGGGGTCAGCTTGATCAGATCGATCCGGGGATCGCGGAAGATGCGCGGCAGCAGCGCCGCTTTATCCTCACCCGGGTAGACGATCACTGTATTTCCCGTGATCAGCGGCGTGAAGATGCTCGTCACCGTCAGGTCAAAGGCCAGGGAGGAATACAATGGGAACGTCGTCTTCATCCCTTGTACATACGTGCGGCTGGACCACCAAATATAGTTGGTCAGCCCCTGATGTTCAATTAACACGCCCTTGGGCTGACCCGTGGAGCCGGAGGTGTAAATCATGTAGGCCAAATGCTGCATCCGATCTCGGGGAGCGTCCAGCTCCTCCACAGGGGCAGCCGTTTCCTCCGGTGCCCCGTTCGCTCCAAGGAGTAGCACCCTACCGTTATAGTCCGCCGGAAGCTGGACTCCGTCCCCCACCAGCGCGATGCGAGCGCCGGAATCTTGAAGCATGTAGGCGATCCGTTCGTCTGGAGAAGCCGGGTCCATCGGCACGTAGGCCCCGCCTGCTTTCAGGACAGCGAGAATGGCGATGACCACCTCTGCGCTGTGTTCGGCACAGATCGCAACCCGATGGTCGGCCTGCACGCCTGCTGCCCGGAGGGTATGCGCCATCCGATTGGCCTGAGCATTAAGCTCCCAGTAGGTAAGCCTGCGATCCTCGCAGATGACTGCCGTCTGTTCCGGTGTACGCCCCACCTGTTGTTCAAACAGCTGCTCCACCGTCTGCTCGCGCGGATAATCTGCTGCCGTATCGTTCCAGTCATAGAGTGTTGCCTTTACTTCGTCTTCATCCATCATGGATAATTCGGCTATAGTACAATTTGGAGAACCTGACATTCCTCGCGCAATGTTCAGTAGACAAGACATGATGGATGAAATTTCCTCACCGTTAAACAACTCTGTACGATAATCGACGTATATTTCCATCGCATGCTTATCTATTTTTTCGACGACATGAATCAACAAATCGTTGACCTCATCCCCACAAAAATTCGTATAAGCAATTAACGGAGCCCCGTCGATTTCCTGCACGGTCAGTGGTCTATACTCAATTGCCGTTCCAAACAACCTTTGAATGTCCTGAACTGTATGCAACTCACGAATATCCTTGATGAGCTGGTTATATGGATATTTTTGATGACGTAAAATTTTGGATTGCAACTTAGATACCTTTTGAAGAAAGGAAAGTACTTCTTCCTGAGGGTCCACAAATATTCTTACAGCTGTGGTGCTCACATACATTCCGAGAGTTTCTTTTTCCTCTCTCGTAGAGCGATTCACATAATTGGTTCCAACCACCATATCGCTTTCGTGCGTCATTTTATTCATGTATACGTAGAATGCGCTTAGGAAAAACGTAAACATACTGATTTTATATTGATCCGAAAACAGCTTAATACGTTGATATAATTCGGCATCAATATCAAAATATTTTCGTTCACCCTTGGTACTTGTCAGTAATGAATTGTGTGGTTTGAGTTCGGTTAGAACCGGCAACGTTTGAAACTGCTCCAACCAAAACGCTTTATCTTTTTGATAACGTTCCGATTGTTCATAATTTTTTTCAGTAGATATATAATCGATGTAAGAGCCTGCATTCGACGAAGGTAGGAATTGACCCTCTTTAATATCCATGTAGGTTTTTGTAATTTCGTTTACCAGATTAGCCAGACTGATTCCGTCGGATATTATATGATGAATTTTGATGTTGTAACCAAAGCATTTGTCTTTAATTTTAAAAATTCTGAATTGGTATAAATCAGAATCATAGAGTTTGAGAGGTTCTCTATTATGAATATCGAGCCAGCTGTCCATATACTGTTCATAGTTCTCTTCCGGTATCTCCACATGAACTATTGTATTATATGTAAGAGGGCCGATATATTGCTTCGTTTCTTCCCGCTCAGTCATCAGCTTTATGCGGAAAGCAGTGTGCCGCTTAATGACTGTTTCAATAACATGCTGTAATAAATAAAGATTTATAGGAACAGTGAATTTAATCGTGCCCGAAAGAAGACAGGAAGCTGTATTCGGATTCAGCATTTCGGTATACCAGATTCGTTGTTGTGCTTGTGTTAACGGATACAATGTTTTTTCAGTATGTTCCATTATTTACGCCTCGCTTTATGTGCTAATTTGTAATACGAACCTTGTCAACATAAAACGTAAAAACATTAATTTACCAACATTCTTATCATAACACCATGTTTTTGTCGAAGTAACGTTGAAATTGTCGAATTGTTAAATTATAAATTTTATTTTTTCTACTATACTTTAACATATCATCTCAATTGAAAAATATTTACATTTTACCTTTATTTAGAGAATATTTTTTATGTCCCCTTGCATAATCTGGATTTTTAGGTGATGGGTTTTTCCGCCTAGATCTGGAAATCCCCTTGGTTGTTCTTGCTTCATGTGTCAAAAATACGAACTCCCTTCAAACAAGTGGTTTTAGCTCCTTTATTAAAATGTGAGTTCCTTTTAGCAAGTTCTTTCTATAATCGTCCCTTCATCCACTAAGCCAACTGCTTTAAATTATGCACGGTTATTCATCTTAAAAGCCTCCCCTCCTTCCTACCAGCTCTAAAGAAATAATAATTCTTGATGTGTTACAAGAACGATAAAAAAACATATAATTTCTTTTTTCACAAAATAATCAATAAAAAGACCAATCCCTTAAGATTGGCCTAGTCTAATTGCATATGATCTTGAAGACTCTCCATAGAAACTGGTGGCTTAAACCAAGAGAAGAACGTAATGCCCCTCTCTTGGCAAATAATCGGTTGATTCACATATTGCCGTATAATGGACGCTAGTCTTTATTAGCTGTTGGTTCGGTTCCCCAAACAAGTACGCCATTATGATACAACGTAGCTTTCGTATGATCCGCATATGAAGTTTGCGTGCCTTTATACGAGTAATCGTCACTTTCGTTATAGTTCGACCAGTCTGTTTTATGAATACGGGTTTGAATTTCGCCCGTGCTTCCTCCAGGTGCTAACACGCCTGCATTCGAGTTGAAGCTGACTTCCAAATAATAATCAGCGCCAGTTTCAGCTTTATCCATTTTAACCAGCTTGCCATTCAGCTTCGAGCAGCTCAGCGCCGCATAGTCGCAGTTGAATGTCTGCGCGCGGTCACCGTCGATCGTGTAGTAGTAGCGAATTTTCAACTCGTTGATCGGTACGGAGGTTGTACCTTTGTTTAAAATTTGGAAATACGGCTTCAAGTTATTGTCGTTCACATTGGTATCCGCTGCGCGATACTGGAGCACCAGTCCCGTTGTCGGCTGCTGATCATCCGATTTGGGCGTTGCACTAGCCTTGTTCGAAACCGTTTGACCTGCACCATTCTTCGCTACGACTTGGTAGTAGTACGTCGTGTCTGCCGTTACGGCTGTGTCGGTGTAGCTGCTTCCGTATACATCGCTCGCTACTGTGGCGAACGCGTCGTTTTCAGCCGCCGAACGCTTCACTTCATAGCTTGCCGCATTCGCCGATGCTGTCCAGCTCAGCTTTACTTTCGCCGTTTCGCCCGCTGCGTTCAGCGTGAAGCTGCCCGGTACTGACGGCTGGTCGGAAATGCCATACGTTTTTAAGTTGGTCGGGAGTTTGTCAAGCGTAATGACGTTCGGATGATTATACACTTTTTTCAGATGCTCAAGACTGTTCTGTTTGCCGTCTCTCAGGAAATCCCCATACCATGTAGCGAACCAGCTCCAATGGGCTTGATACGCCTTCATCAGATCAGGATCGGGGATAGGTCCGTTTTCGCTCATGGCAACTAACTTTTTGTCCTTGCCCAATGTAACAAGGTCTTCATATTTTGCAATTTGCGGACTGTAGTCGCCTGCTTGTGGATAAGAGTCAAAGCTCAAAATATCCACATAGTTGTCTCCCGGATACCAGTCGGGAGCAACAGAGTTCCAGACCCAGATCAGATTGTTCAATTTGTGCACATGAGTCAAACGGTCGTGCATCAAAATATACAATTTTTTAACAGGCTCAGGACCTTTGGCGCCCCACCAGAACCATTTGCCTTCCGCTTCATGCAAAGGACGGAACAGGACAGGAACTTTCGCAGCCTGCAACTTCTTCAATTGCTCTGCGATCACATCGATGTCGCGAATAAGAAATTTATAATCTTCGGACTCTGGATTATTCATCGCATATTCTATATCGAATGTGGTCGAATCGGCATAGAAGCCCCTCCACCATTCTTTTCCCGGCGTATCGATAAGATCTTTCGGCGCGTTCCAGTGCCATGCAAAGGTAACAATGCCCCCTTGCTTATCCCATTCAATCGCCTTTTCTGTCTCTGTGGAACGAAGACCGTGTTCCGCTCTGCTTGGCGAATAGTCAATCAGGTCAAGCGCCGCAATAGCCGGCTTTTTACCTACATTTGCTTGCAGCCAATCAATTTCGGGCATATCCTCTTGACCGGAAAGTATATTCTTCCCGTATTGATCAACCAGGTAGTTCATCAATGCTTTTGCTTCTACCGTCGCATTCGGATTGGTGAGCGTTTTGGTTACCGCATGCGGTGGACGGTCAGCAGCAGGCCCCAGCTTGACGTAGTCGATATCGTACCAGCCCCAGCCCGTTTCAAAACCGATCGTATTCGCCCCTGCATTCAACAGAACCTTACCACCGGAGGTTTCTTTAAAATCAGCCGATTTCCAAAGCACCAGTTCGCCAGACGCTTTGCCGTTTAAAGAGAAATTCGTACGTTTGTCATCATAAGGAGAACGGTAGCCGATTGTAAGATTGTACAAGCCTGCCGTTGGAGCCTGGATCGTCATCGTCAGGGAATCCCCTGCATTGTGGAAATTAGTTACGTAACCAGTACCGGAGAAGCCGGTTCCGCTGGATTCCACAGTTGTTCCCTTCAACGTGCCGTTTTCGGCTTCATAGCGAACCGGGCCGTTTGCAGACGCCTGCGGAACCGCTTTCAAGACATTGGAATTGCTCGTTCCCGCATTTGTTTTCGCGGTTACTTTATAAAAATAAGAAGTGCCGTTCGTTACGTTAGTATCCGTATAAGACGTTTCGATCAAGTTGGAGGCTACAGCAGCAAAAGGACCGTCTGCATACGTTGCCCGCTGTACACTGTAACCCACAGCTCCGCTGGAAGCGTCCCAGGACAAATCGACTTTCCCATCGCCAGCCGCACCTCTCAGCGCAAAGCTTTCAGGTGGCACAGACGTATCATTGCCGGCAGTCAACACGATGTGATAAGCCGTCAAAGGCGGTACGGTATAGGTAAAGCGGTTGCCTGAAATTTGCGTAATTGGCGCTGCTTCCTTAATTTCCGAGCTATTGTTGTCGAAGCCCCATACTTTACCGGAACCGTAAGTCGTCTCGCCAGAAAGATCAAATTGGGCGTCGAATGCGCTGTCCATGCTTTTATTCATGACAACGAGGTGCAGCTCTTTGTAGGATGCATCCGTTACGGAAGCATGCACCGAGCTATTGACAATATCTGACGTTTGCGCATTAACGCTGATATCACCGAAAGTAGAGCTTTTTCCGTCATAATTGCGGTAAAGCTTGTAAGCGGCACTAACATAGTTGTTCGCACCATCCTTTAACCTCCAGTAGTTTGCCATATAAACGTCGTTTTTGCCCAAGATGCCCAGCACATCGGTCATAGCGATACCGCCGGAAATATCATTTTCGCCCCCGTAGCTATACTCGGTCAAAGCCAGCTTGGTTCCTGGGTAATACTTGTCCACCGACTGCTTCAATCGAGGCAGTAAAGGCAAGAATTCGCTGTTCCATTGAGCGATCCAGCTATCTTCCTTGTAGGTCGGGTCCCACAAAGTACGAGGCGCCTGCATTCTGGCTTTCTTCGTTTCGTCGTTGCCTACCTCATTCGTAATTCGTATGCCTCCGCCCATCGCTTCGGGATACCAGTGCACATCAAAAACATCCAGCAATCTCTTGCCTTCGGCTTGCGAGCTGAGACGCATTTGATCCAGGTAATAGTCCACGAACCAGCTGTAGTTGCCTTTTACAGAGTTCCAATCAGGCGCAGTTTGAAGATCTGTATAGGCACCAAAACCATAAAGAACCGGTCCAAAAATTTCCGCGCCCGCGTCAACCGCTTTAACAGCTTTGGATAAACTTACCGACCGATCTACCAACTCTTTCGCTCCGACCTTTTCACCATGAATGCGCGGATGCGTATGCGACCAGAGAGCGGGTTCATTGTCGAGTGAGTATCCTTTCACACCCGTCTTTGTTGAAGCAGCGCCGTATTTTTTCACTAATAAGTTGACGAATTCATCCGCATAAACCTGATTGTCATTCAGATCAGGCTGTAGTTGGAACGGCGCATTTTTGGCGTTTACGACCTGATTCCAACGAGCGGAAGGAGCCTTTTCGCTTTCCTGTACACTTCCGTTTCCATCCTTGGCCACATAACCGGCCATCGGTAGCGTGACTAAAGAATAAGTGCCAAGCTTCAGCGATTGATCATGAAACGAAGTCGTCACCGCTCCCGGCTTTTCACATTCAGCTTGTGTCAGACCGCCATTATTGCATAAATAGTTATCGCTGGATTGCTGCCAGTCGCTTCCTGCATTGGACATATTGTTTTCCCAGTTGTATCCGGTCATTCGATTGCCACCAAGTCGCCTGGCAGTCAGATTCTCATCGCCTGCCAAATCCTGATTCGTACCGTATATATAAGGGCTAATAGGCTTACGATCCTTGGATGTATCGACTTTAATGGTAACGGTCTTCACCGTTTGACCGTGAACTACAGTTGGAGCAGGTAGAGCCCCCCCTACTATAATCGTGCATGCCATGACGACAGGCAGCCATTTGGAACGCTTTGATAAAATACCACTACTACTATTTTTCACCTTCATGCCGCTTTCCTCCTTTCAATTTGAAAAGAGCGGCACCCATACGAGTGCCGCTCCGTCAGGCTTTAAGGCTCCTGATCCCAACGAGTTTATCGTTCTGGTACAGCGTCACCTTACTCTAATCTGCAAATTAATTTTTTCTCCTCTCCGTCCGAAATCCAGAATTGGCCCGGATCTTCAAGTGTTGCAACAGCCGTATTCACACCGCACATGATGGGTTTGCCGTTTGCATCAAGGTAGTACCGTTATCGGCTTCTTGTTGACAAATGTGTAATAGTACAGCTCTGCTATACGTTCTACCGACCAAGCCTGCATATCGAACCATTTGTTGGACCGACGGTCCGTATACATAGATTATTCCATATAGCCATATAGTAGAACATGAATTCGCCGCTCGGACATTGCTGTAATCGCCGTTCCAGAATACTTAAAAGTCATATTTGCTTTATGTAGCTTTTGTCATCTCAAAATAAAAAAAGAATGGTTGAGTAGACACGGAGCCTGCTAAACCATTTCTCATGAAAATTTTTGATTCACACCCATCTCCCTACCGTACCTTGTCCTTTTGAATAAGCCCATAATAGATGCGTGCAGGCTCTGATTCTCCAGTGGATAAAATATATTCTGCCAAGGGGGCGCACAGCTTTTGAAGATAGAAGGAGTATAGCAGCTCCGCCGTGTCAAAATGAATTTTCAACACCCGTTTCATCAATCCATCAAATTTGGGGTAATCCAGTTCTTCCGGGGTGATATCAAACGGGTATTCAGGAAAGGTTTTTTTTTGGATTTCGATGAACTGCTCCCTAATCTTTGGTTGATTGCCTGATCGCGCGGCTGAGAAATTCATCATAAAAAACGATATAAAATCTGTCTCACGATCACTTAATTTATAATACTCACACCAACGCATGAACATCAGCGGTTTTACCATATATAAATCCCCTTTTAACGAAGTCCAATTTAATCATTGAATCACACAAAATCTAACAGGTTCCAGCATATGTAATATATAGGTTAAGTCCCATTTTAAAATATGATTCCTTAAACAAATTTTGCATTTTAACATATCCCTATATCTTACTTCTCCGTAATTAGCCTACAAAGAATGCTCAACAAAAAAGACCTTTTCAACATCTTAATGACGCTGACCAGGTCTTCTCATGGAAATCCGTATCTTTACATTCGTATCTATTCTAGTCCTCTACATAGCTGACCCATTACAGGCTGCAAGTGAAAACATAGGCGGGCGGGACGTTGTAATGTACCTTTTTGATTTGAATGTCTCTAAAGAAGGTACGAAAGAAGTTGTGTTTTACCTTACTATACTGAAACGTAATAAATTTGCCCTCCTGACCCAATACTTCTGCCGTTTGTCCCAAAATCAGGCTGGATAAGGCGGCAGGTAGGCTGGTAAAAGGGAGTCCTGATACGACGTAATCCACTTTCGAGACATGATACTGTGTTATATACCGGGCTACATGCTCGGCCGATCCATGAATGACGTGTACTTGCTCCAAGTGTCCGTACTTGCTTTGCAATGTTTTGTAAAACGATTCATTGGCCTCAATCACTAGCAATAGCGTATCCGGGCGCTTGTTCTTAATCAGTTCTTGCGTAAACACACCGGTACCTGCACCATACTCAATGATGCACGCTGCTTGGTCAAAGTAGATTGGTGTGGCAATTTGCTTGGCCAACTGTCTTGAGCTTGGTATGATAGCGCCTACGCTACGTGGATGCCTGATATACTCTCGAATAAAGTGAATCGCATTCATCTTTCCCTCTCCCTGCTTGACACACGTAATAGGCATTCGGTTCATCCAGATATCACATTACATATTCATTGTATCTCGATCAGAATAGTCATTTCAAGCAGGCTACAGTCTGAATAAAAGAAAGTGGACAGCCTTATTGGAATCTAGTCAAATAAAACTGCCCTCTCGCTGTAATCTTTATTGTTCTATCGTGTCGACACTTGGACTTTCCGTCTTGGATGCCTGTCCACCTTTACGCCGTCGTGCGTCCAAGCGCATGGCAACAATCCGGTAGATGGAGGTAGGGCGTATGGATACGGCCCAGTTTGCGTCCGCATCCGGTGCAAGTACGACTCCCAACTGATGATGATCCCCATCGTACATGCCGCGCTGCACAAACTTGCTCTCACCTTGAAGGTTCCGTACCTCCAGCTTGCAAAAAGCGGAGTTGATCCGCAAGGCTTGATGCAGCTCGTTGCGGCTGTTCACGACGACGCTGTTCACGCGGTAAATGGACTCGCCGGGCAGAATGCCCATCGCCGTCGCTGGACTATCCGGCAGCACAGCCAGTACACGCAGTCCTTGCTCCGGATGAACAAACATAGGGCTGAGACGGCTCTCCTCCATGTTGCCGTACCAGATCAGCGCCTCATGGGCCAGGAAGGAGAACAACGCTGCCACCAGCGTCAGCGGACTCCACCATGCTGCCAGCAGGCTTAGCAGGAGCAAGGCTACGCTGTAGAGAAGCAGGCGGTTAGCGGTTAGCACCGCCTTCTGGCGTGGCAATTGGCCTATCGTCACGCTGCTGAAGCCCATTAGGACCGGCAAGGCTGCCAGCATATATCCGGTTCCATCACCAAACAACGGCGTCCACGGAAGCGCAAAGCCTCCCTGAACAGGAACCAGAAGCAACAACGGAATGGGCCAGAGGTCTTCCATCCGGTAGCCTCCGACCAGCCTTCCCCGCTTGCCCTCCACGAACAGTGGCGTTGCGGCCTTTCCTCCCTGCCAGCGAACCAGCAGCGCCTCAGCCACATGCAGCGCAGCAACGAGTACCAGCAACGCTGGAATATCCAATCCACGGATGGCTGCCACCGATGTTCCAAGCGCTCCCTCAGGCTGCCAGCCCTCCGCCACGTTTAGAGCAAACTGGACTAGACCCAGAAGGCCCACCGAATAGGCCAGACACAGGTAACGTACGCGTACCAGCATAAGCAGCAATGTGGCCACCCACAGACATACGATGGAGGCCGAGGTCAGATGAACACTTACGAACATTCCGAGAGCAGACAGGGCCAGCCCCGCGATTAGACCACTCCATACTACGCGCCACGTCTCCCCCGGCCAATTATGCAGCCTAGTATGAAAGAGCTTGCGCTCCAGCAGCATTTGCCGACGATAGCCAAGCGCGACAATGAGTATCGAGATATAGTAAAACGGCTGCAAAAGCAGGTACAAGCAAGCATTTAGAACGCTCCATCCCCATTGTAAAGCCCATTCCAAGTTCATTCACACTCCTTATGCCCCTGGCCCGCTGTTCAGCGGATCACGTACATTTCATATCCATTTATTCTATATGAAATTGCCAACGTAGGGAAGACAATCCGGCAGACTGCAAATAAATCCCACAATAAAAGGAGGCTGTTTCCAGCCCCCTTAGTTGTAGCCTTATTATTATTTCGCTGCGCTAGTCTTCATTTCCTTCCGAATCTCTTCAATCCCCTGCTTGAGTTGATTGTCATTTTTCGGATCACGAATTTTTTCGATCAGCTTGGCTTCCATCGCCGCTGCTGTCTTCGCATCAATCACACCGTTAACCGTCAGCTTCGCCTGTTTTTGAAAAGCATTAACGGAGCCTTCCGTCACTTTATCAAAATATCCGTCTTCACGGCCCGGCTTGTAGCCCAAGCCTTGCAGAATGATTTGCGCATTTTTTACATCGCCGCTATTCATATTGTATTTCAACGGCTTTTCCTTGTTCAGCGGTGCTGCTGTGAAGAATTCAGGCTGTTCCACCGCGATATCCGGCTTAATACCTTTTTTGTGAATCCACGTTCCATTTGGCGTCAGCCATTTGGCAATCGTGATTTTGAGCAGGCTACCGTCGCCCATTTGCTTGTCATAGCTGGTCTGTACGGTACCTTTACCAAAGGAGTTTTCCCCGATCAATACTGCTCCAGCCGATTGCTGGAGAGCGCCAGCCAGGATTTCGGACGCGCTTGCGCTACCTTTATTCATGAGCAGCGTCACTGGATATTTCTTACTTGACCCTTTAGATTTCTCTTCTTCACGCTTCTGATTCTTGTCTTCCACTTGCACGATCGTTTTACCAGCAGGTACAAATTGCTGTGCAATATCAATCACGACGGAAAGCACGCCGCCCGGGTTATTACGCACGTCGATGACAAGCCCTTTAAGCCCCTGTTTTTCCAGCTTCGCGAGTTCTTCTTTAAAACGATCTGCTGTATTCAAGGAGAACTGGGTAATCGTGATGACGCCTACACCGCCGCTTTCCATATGAGCCGTCACGGTTTCCATATCGATACTATCACGGGTAATGGTGTATTCCAGCGGATCAGGAGAGCCGCTGCGCTGGATTTTGACCTTGGCCTGACTACCCTTAGGTCCACGTATTTTGGAAACGGCCTTGTTCAAATCCAGACCATCCAGCGTTTCACCGTTAACGGACAAAATAATGTCCTTGGAACGCAGTCCCGCCTTCTCGGCCGGTGAGCCTTTAATTGGCGTTACCACGACCACTTTTCCATTTTCTGCCGCTACCTCGGCCCCGATCCCGGTAAAGGAGCCTTCAATGGACTGTTCAAACTGCTGTGCTGTTTCTTTGCCCATATAAGAGGAATATGGGTCGTCGAGCGATTCCATCATACCGTTGATGGCTCCGTCCACTAGCTTGGTACGGTCGACGTCCTGATAGTATTGCCCCTGGATCAGATCCATCGCTGTCTCAATTTTGCGGATATCACTTCTGGAGGTGGAGCTGCTACCTGTCACACTCGCCAGCAGTCCTTCGCCCAGAGCGCTGCTTCCCACTGTCGTCGTTCCAGTATAAGCAAAAGTGAGCAGGCTACCGCCAAGCAGCCCAATCACCATCAAGAGTACCGCTGTACTTTTTTTCAACATCTAATCGTCCACCGCCTTCAATTGATCTTGTATACTATTGCCTTGCAACGCATATCCATCCACGCAGTATACGTCTAGCTTGTACGGAATATGTTAATTGTATCCTACTCTGTGTTTCAATGCACATGTTCTGCACCGGGTATCAAGCTATGAAGGCAAAGCCCTATCTACAACCGTATTGGCTACAAATAGGGCTTCCCTTTTCAACTATAGATAGTTCATCGGATTTACTGGTTTGTTATTCTCGCGCACCTCAAAATGACAGTGAGGTCCTGTTGAATTGCCCGTCGAACCAACTTCTGCAATTTTTTGACCGCGTTTCACAGTCTGTCCTGTACGTACCACCGTACCGCCATTGCGAATATGTCCATACAAAGTCCACAGCCCGTCTCCGTGATCAATCACGACCGTATTGCCGTAGCCACTCCACCATTCCGCAACAATGACAACACCGTCTTCTGCTGCATGAATATCAGTTCCCTGCGGAGCAGCCATATCAATGCCTGTATGGCCTTTAAGCTTGCCGGTAATCGGATGTACCCGCATGCCAAACGTTGATGAGAGTCGGTAATTGGATACAGGCAAAGCCAGCGTGCCCGATCCGCCCGTATACGTACTGGCTGCCGCATGACTGGAATTAGAGCCTGCGCCTGAGGATGAAGAAGCATATCGCTTGGCTTCAGCAGCACGCGCAGCCGCTCTAGCACGTGCTGCTTTAGCCGCCTGTTCCGCTCTGAGCTTGTTTTTCTCCTGCACCAGACCCACACGTTTGTTAGCGAGGGCTACCAGCATATCATTCTGCTCTTCACTGATTTCATCCGACTCAGCAATATCATGATCATAATTGGCAATCAGACGCTGCTTTTCCTTCTCCTTCGAATTCAGCTCAGCCTTGGCGCCCTGTTTGAGGGCATACAGCTTCTTGGCATTTTTATATTCCGTGTCGAGCTGCTTCTTCTTACTGACTACCAGAGCCTTGTCCTTTTTATGCTCGTCCAGCAGGATTTGATCCTGCTCCACGATCGTTTTCAGGGAGTCTACCCGGCTGAGAAAGTCACTAAAGCTGGTCGAAGACATAAGCACGTCCATATAGGAGACGGTTCCATCCGTATACATCAGACGCACGCGAGTTTCCAGCATTTTTTCCCGTGACTGGATACGATCAATCGCTTCGGCTAAATCTTTTTTAGTCGCACGCAGATTATCTTCCGTTTGATCAATCTGAACTGCTACACGGGTCAACTGGTCGCTGACGCTGTTAATCTGGGCGAGTACAATTTTCAGGTTTTGCACGGTTTTATTTTTGTAATGTTGGGCATACTGTTTATCTTGAGCCGCCTTTTCCTGCTGTTGCTTGGCAGACTTGGCCTTCTTTTCCAATTGATTTAGTTGCGAATTAATTTCACTCATGCTTTTGGCATATCCGTCTGAGGGCTGAATCAGCAATGCGGCTACCAAGGTAGCGGCCAACACAGATCCTGTCTTCTTCAACTTGCAATCCCCATCCTTTATCGCAAAATAACACCGGGCTTCCCCGTTCTAATTAATATCGATTACGACGTCCACCAAATGTTTCCTTATACTTTTAAGAACTTGCGCATGGATAGGGTACTGCCAACAATGCCGACCAGCATCCCCAAAATAATCAGCAAAGCACTCAACTGAATCCAAATGCCTTCAAGCGGCATAAGCTTCAACATGTTCAGCGCAATATCTCCTTGAACGGCTGTAAGCAAACGCTGATAACCAGAAAACAAAATACCAACGGTAATTACGGAACCAATCAGGCCAATAAGGGCGCCTTCGATAAAAAACGGCCATCGTATAAAAAAGTTGGTCGCACCGACCAGCTTCATAATGCCAATCTCTTTGCGTCGTGCCAGAATGGTCACGCGGATCGTATTCGAAATCAGGAACATGGACATCAGTCCCAATCCAGCCACGAATACAAAGCCCACATTACGGATGAGCTTGGTAATGGTGAAGAGCGTCTCCACGGTGCCTTTTCCGTAACGGACCTTTAAAATCGGTTTCTCCGGATGTATCGTGTTCAGCTTCTCAATCTTCTCAGCTACAAATGGGACTGTCGTCGGTTCAATGACCTCTACAACGATTTTGTCTGGAAGCGGATTGCTGTCCTTATCAAAACCCTCCAGCAGCTCCTTGCCGCTGTCTCCCAAATCTTTTCGCAGCTCCTCCAGGCCTTGAGCCTTGGTGACAAAGGTAGCTTTGCTGATTTCCGGCATCGCCGCGATTTCCTTTTGCAGCGTTTCACGCATGCTTTGCTCCACATTCAGCTCCAAAAATACGTTAACCTCCACCTGGCTATCCGCTTGGTCAGCCAAGGAGTTGACGTTGAGCACCAGCATAATAAACACGCCCAGTATAAGCAGTGACACAACAATCGAGGTGACGGATGCCACGGACATCCAGCCATTGCGGAATATGTTTTTGAAGCCTTCCCGCACATGACGCAAGAAGGTATTAAAAGTCATATCCGTACTCCCCTCTCACCTGATCCCTTACGATGTTGCCATTTTCGATGGCAATGACGCGTTTACGCATAGAGTTTACGATGTCCTTATTGTGTGTCGCCATAACAATGGTCGTGCCGCGAAAATTAATTTCGTCCAGCAGCTGCATGATCTCCCACGATGTTTCGGGGTCCAAATTACCTGTGGGCTCATCGGCAATGATCACGGACGGATTGTTGACGATAGCCCGTGCGATAGCTACGCGCTGCTGCTCCCCACCGGAAAGCTGGGCAGGCTCGCGATTCATTTTCGTTTTCAAGCCAACCAATTCAAGTACTTCCGGCACCCGCTTGCGAATCAGCTTCTTGGGAGCCTCAATGACTTCCATCGCAAAAGCGACATTCTCATAGGCCGTCAAACGCGGCAAAAGCCGGAAATCCTGAAAAATGACTCCGATGTTGCGACGAACGTAGGGTATTTTACGCTGCTTGAGCTTCCCGATATTAAATCCATTAACTGAAATTTGCCCCTTGGTCGGTACTTCTTCTCTATAAATAAGCTTCATAAAAGTCGATTTACCCGCCCCGGACGGGCCGACTACGTATACGAATTCATTACGGTCAATTTTGACCGATACTCCCTGAAGTGCGTGGGTTCCATTAGCATAGGTCTTCCACACATCCTGCATTTCAATCACTCGATCACTTCCCGCTGCTTAATCAGATTACGTAAATAACTTAATATCCATTCGACATATTCCATGCATTTCCTTTAAAAAGTCCTGTATTTCATCATACCGTTTATCATTGTAACAAATTTGTTACCTGAATAGTACCGAAAGTTTTCTGCTTTTGGCACATATATATGAATATTATGGCACATGAATACGCTGCCAAGCTTACGAGACAGGAGACAGCCGCATTATGAAAAAAATTCATTTATCCTTCATCTGGATATGGACTGTAATTCTGGCGCTAGCCATGTTGTGGGGAGGACTGCATCTGTACGCCGACAGGCAAACGCTGCCGAAGGGCGTAACCGTTGGAGGAGTCAATGTGGGAAATATGGATAAAACAGCCGCACTCCGACTGCTGGACACAAAGCTGAATGCATTGAAGCAACGCCCCCTGATCCTGACGGACAGCGACAGTAGCGCGCAGGATATCAAGCTTACGCTCGGAGAAGCGGGTATCCACTATGAAGCGAAGGCATTCCGTGATGCCGTGAATGCGCTCGTCTCGGAGCATCTTTGGACTCGTGCGCAGACGCGGTTTTCCTTTGGAAAAGAATGGACGATTACGCCTTCCCGGCAGGAGTCAGCCTTGCAGGCCAGATTCGGAGCAGATTGGGAGGAACAGCGTTACAGCAAGCCTATCAATGCCGTGCGCCAGATCGACGGGGACGATCAGATTCACTATATTCCGGGCCGTTCTGCCAGGCGCCTGGATTGGCCCAAACTGGGCGTAGCGCTGGATAAGGCGCTGCCCAAGGATTTTACTGCTTCCGGGGAACCAGTGCGGGTGGAGCTGCCGTTTCGTCAACTAGAGCCGGACATTACGGTGGACGGTCTGCGGAGCGAAGGGATTGAACGCAAAATCGTCCAGCTTTCCACCAGCCTCGGCAGCAGCTCGGAAGGACGTGTGTATAACGTCAATTCGGCGGCAAGCACCGTTGACGGATTGATTCTCAAGCCGGGCGAGATATTCGATTATGCTCAGATCATTGCCAAGGCTGAGCGCACACATGGCTTTCGTGAGGCTCCCGTGATCGTTAACGGGCAGTTGGAACCGGGCATTGGCGGCGGGATTTGTCAGGTATCCAGCACCGTCTATAATGCGGCGCTGCGAGTCGGCCTGGACATTGTTGAGCGCCGCAACCATTCCTTGCCGGTCAGCTATTTGCCCAAAGGGCAGGATGCAACTTATGCTACAGGATCTATCAATTTCCGTTTTAAAAACAATACAGGCAAGCATTTGCTCCTTCGTGCTGCTGTCCAAAACCGGATGCTTACCGTCAAATTTTTCGGCACCTTCCCGTCCAATGTGTCCTATGAGCTGGAATCGCGTACGGTTCATGTATTACCCATCCCAGAGAAAACAATAAGTAATGACTCACTTTCCCCCGGCTTCTATCAGGTGCTTCGGCAGGGCAAGGCAGGATACGTAGTGGAAACGTACCGAATGAAGATCGTAGATGGCAAAACCGTGGAACGCACCCGAATCAGCCGGGATACCTACCGTGCGCAGCAGCGTATTGTGGCCGTTCACAGTGGAAGCACACCGCCTGAGCCTCAGACACGCGATCAGCAGGAGCCCATTGTAGAAGATGGCATAAGTGAATAGGGCATGCATAAGGTATGCATAAAGCATAACAAAAAATCCCCCTTCGACTACCGCCTGGATGGGTACCAGCGGAATGAAAGGGGGATTTCAAGTGACGGGATGGTTTTACTCGCTGCGTTTGCCTGAAACAGAAATTTCCACAGGCGCACTTTCGTTTCCGTCTGCATCCACTGCTTTGACAACCAGCCTAACAGTGGCTTTTTGAGTAAGCACGTTAATGCTGAACGTACCATTGTCCTTAGCTACTGCACTACCGATAGGCAGATCGTTGGAATAGACGGTTACTGTGGAACCTGCTTTAGCTGTCCCCGTAATCGTACCTTCACCGTCATACACTTCGTTTACTTTAAGTGTATCACTTGCAGCTACTGCACCAGTATTTGTATCTGTCGTTGTATTGGTGCTTGTGTCTGTCGTTGTGGAGCTGTTCGTAGTCGCATCCGTGCTGTTGTTCGTTATGCTATCTGTATTTGTTGTCATGCTGTCTGTGCTGGTGCTGCTAACTTCCGTTTCGCTTCCAGAAGAAGTAGACGTGTTACCATACGTCGAATCCGTAACGTTACCGTATGTGGAACCTGTTACTGTTCCGCCAGGAGTCGATGTGAGATTATCAACCGCACTCAGGTTGTAACCGGAAGCTGCATCCAGAATGGCAACCGCTTCTGCACGTGTCAGCGACTTCAATGGCTGGAATTTACCATCAGGATAACCATTGATGATTTTTTGCTCCACAGCCGCAGCTACACTTTTCTTCGCCCATGATCCGATTTTGTTGGAGTCAATGAATTTGGTGACGTCTGCCGCGTTACCTGCTGTCAATCCAATGGCTTTGCCCACAATGGCGGCTGCTTCCTGACGCGTTACTTTTCCATTCGGTTTGAGCTTGTTATCTGCATAGCCGCTTATGTAACCTGCATTCACGGCATTAGTCAGTTCATTATATGCCCAGTGCGAAGCTGGTACATCTGTGAACGTTCTGTTCCCATTACCGTTTACCTGAACGCTGCCCGCATACGTTACGTCCGTCACGGCTGGAGTATCCTGCGTGAACGTACCGAGACTGCGATTCAAGAGAACGATAAATTCTGCACGCGTGATGGCCGCATCCGGTTTCACCGCACCGTCTAATTGTCCTGTAGCCGACCAACGTTGTACTTGATCTCCTGCCCAATGACCACTTGTGCTCTGAGGAGCCGCTGCTGCTACGCTGAACGCGCTAAGAATAAGACCTGTACTCAATACACCAGTAACTGTGTTTCTGAACTTATTTCCCATACTCTGAATTCCTCCTTTGATTGGCTTCACCATTCTTTTTTTAAACACTTTACCAGAAATCAAACCCAAATAACCCCCAAATTAAAAAAATCGTCCCATATAACCATAACCCGTCCTTATGTAGCATAAATGGGACTCAGGACTTAATACCTAGTTATTTACTAGGATATGTATATTTGGACAGACTACGTTATAATGAATGAATCATCGGGTATATGTTAGATTACTTCAATGAGGTCACAAAATCCCTAGTAAAAGAGGTTTTCTTATGGCTCTTATTCAATGTCAATTTTATTCAGAAATCCTTGGCTTGAACACATCCATGCATGTTATTCTCCCTCAGGAAACCCGTTCGCAGATAGGACTGGAGGGCAAGCAAGGAACCGGGCCACACCCAACACTGTATTTGTTGCACGGCCTGTCGGACGATGATTCGATCTGGTTACGCAGAACCTCCATTGAACGCTATGTCGCTTCACTCGGCATTGCTGTTGTAATGCCACAGGTACACCGGAGTTTTTATGCGGATATGGAGCAGGGAGGGGCATATGGAACCTTTATCAGTGAAGAATTGCCGGCTTTGGCACGTTCCTTCTTCCCCTTGTCCGCCAAGCGGGAGGACAATTTTGTGGCGGGTCTTTCCATGGGCGGGTATGGAGCCTTCAAACTGGCACTCCAGCATCCTGAGCGCTTTGCGGCCGCTGCCAGTCTCTCGGGGGTGATGGATCTACACGCGGCACGCATCGACCCTATACATAAAGCGATGAGTTCGGCTGAATGGAGTCACATTTTTGGTCCAGATGAAATACGCGGAACAGATCACGACTTGCTAGAGCTGATACAACGTCATGCTACCTTGGGAACTTCACTTCCCCTGCTCTACCAATGCTGTGGTACGGAAGATTTTCTGTATGAGGGAAACCAGACCTTTCGACAAGCGTGCGTTACTGCCGGGATTCCACTGACCTACGAAGAGGGCCCAGGGACTCATGAATGGGGATACTGGGACGCGAAAATACAGGATGTACTCGCCTGGTTGCCGCTTAAGGGTCGATAAATAAGTGTAAAAAATACCCGCAGCTTCCCTCGCCGTATCATGGCGAAGTGGTTAAGCTGCGGGTATTCATTATAAAGCTATATGCCAATCAAGATTCAGGGTCTTGCCACACATCAAGGAGCTGTCGTCGCAGCCGTAGATGGAGAATCGGCTTGTGACTTGGGTAGTACTTTGTACAAGCGCCATTCCCCGTTAAACTCGCGTTCGAGTTGAACCCAGGGTGCTCCTTTTTCATACAAATTCGGATACACCATGTTGATTTTACTCAGTGGCATGCCCGACTTAATCTGAGGTACAAGGATATAATCCACATGACTTTCCTGCGGATAGCTTAATGCCCTATTAAACGTATAATCACTTGTGATCAGGAAGCGCTTCGGATACTGGCTATATACAATCATGGTGTAGGCTGAGGCCGAATCGGTCATAATGGTTGACTTTGGCAAATGCTCATCCAGCCAGACTGCAATTTTCCGGTCCGATTCCTGTCTTACATAGTTCACATTCCCTGTTCGTGTGAGGAAACTGTTCTCATCTGGCGCGATATCCGGGCGAGTCAGCGCATAGGAGAGTAATCCGGCCGTAAGCACCAGACTGACAGACACCATACCAAAGGCCGCCCGCCGCGCTCTACCTTGGAGCTGACTTAGCTCATACGGCAGCCAAGCGACGGTAATCGGTAACACGTACATAAAATAGCGAAACCATCCATATGAGGATTGCTTCATCATGAGTAAAAATTGTAAGCCCGGCACAGACAGGAACAACAATAAAATAACCAGTGTTCCCCACCGCAACAACCGCCCGCTTAACAGCCGAATGAACAGAATTGCGAACAAAGGTACGGAATACCAGAGTGTTTTGGAAGCGATAAATTTCAAGGCAACCAACGGATGATTAAAGATTTCCACGAATTTATCATCATTTAGCAGCTCTGCCGATTGCGCCGTGTTGGAATACTCCGAATTGAGGAAATAAAAGGCGTTTCCCATAATGAGGTAGTTAAAGAAAATCCACAGCAGACCGGAAAAGACAACAGGCAGCAGGAGAAGCAGCCAGGTCGCCTCGACCTTGTGTAGCTTTTCCCGAAAAGGCAGCTCACGTCTGCCCATGTTCCGGTGAAGAAACAGAATGGCCACGACCACGCCGCCTGCCATCGCCACCCCGAGGGGGACTGCCTCATATCGAGTCCAGAACGCCATGGCAAGCGCTAATCCGGATACGATCAGACTCGCCGTCATGCGGTCCTTGAGCCACAGCGCAAATTCAATCACCGTCATCATAATAAAATACATGTATAGCGAATCGCTCAGCCCGTTGGCACCGAACAACAAAATAAACGGATTCAGCGCATAGAACAGCGCCAGCATCAAGCTCATTCCCAAGCTAAGCCCTGTTCTAACACCCGCCCGATACAGCAGCACAGCTGTCAAAGCGGCAAAGGCAGCACTCAGGATGACAGCCGCCAATCCGTAGGATGCTAATGCCGGAAATAACGGATACAACAGTAATATCACCATTTCCAAAAGACTGGGCAACGGATTCCAGATGAATCCGATGGCACCCAAATGCGGATCACGGCTATACAGCACATAAAATGCATTAGCTACGCGACTGAGCGCGTCCGTATGCATGTATCCCAGAACATAACTGAAATAAATGCCTGCGGACAGCTCCAGCGCAAGTATAAACACAAACAGACCTATAACCATCCATCTGTTTGCAGACCATTTGCGAAAGGACATTCCTCTCGTTCCCCCTCAAACTTGTTGCGGCGATGTGGATGTACCCGTATACTTTCCACCCTACAGCCGGATCAACCCAACCACGAGTTCTGTGCTGCCAGAAATACAATTATCGCAGCTCTTTATCATGCTCCACTTTGTACAACCGCCACTGTCCACTAAAATCACGCACCAGGGAAGCCCACGGAGCTCCCTTTTCAAACAAATCGGGATAGCTTCGGTTCACCTGATCCAGCGGAACCCCTTCCACCACGCGCGTTACCAGAACATAATCCACCTTGGAAGCAGGCAGATCCGTTAAAGATTTTCCAAAATCATAATCGCTCGTAATTATAAATTTCTTTGGAATCTTGCTGCTCAAAATGATGGGATAGGCCGCATAGGAATCTGTCAAAATGAGAGACGAACTATAATGCTCATCCAGCCACGGCGCAATTTTCCGTTCTATCAATTGCCGATCATAGCTTTCATTTCCACTATGCGTCAGGTAACTGTGTTCATCTGCCGCAATAGCGGGATTGCTGAGCGCATAGGACAACAAGCCTGCTGTAATCAGCATCCCTGCTATCACCATAGATACTCCGACTCTCCGCATATTCCCCTTCAATAGACTTAGCTCATAGGGCACCCAAGCGACCGTAATCGGTAACACGTACATAAAGTACCGAAACCATCCGAAAGAGGACTGCTTGAGCATCAGCAAAAATTGAAGACCGGGTACGGATAAGAAGATTGTCAGCAGCGTTAATGTACTCCAACTGAACAGACGCTTGTCCAATAAACGCACGAGCAAAATAGCAATCAGCGGGACCGCATACCATAAAGTACGTTGCCCGATAAATTGCAGCATCAGCGCAGGATGGGCAAACATCGCCGCAAAACGCTGATCCTCCAGCAGAGCCGCCGATTGGGTGGCATTGGAATATTCGGAACGCAAAAAATAAAGCGGATCGCCCATAATAATCCAGTTAAAAAAGATCCAGAGCAGACCGGAAAAAATGATCGGCAGCAGTAACAACAGCCAGGTCGCTTCCACCTTGTACAGACGCTCACTGATGGATAATTCCGTTGTATTTGTATCTTTGTAGATGCGCCGTCGATGTAGAAAAAGAACTGTCAGCACTACCCCCAAAGCCATCCCGATACCGAGCGGAATCGCTTCATAGCGCACCCAGAAGGCCAAAGCAAGGGCAAAGCCTGACACAATCAAGTGTGCCGCCTTTCGATCCTTCAACCACATACAGAACCGGGTCACTGTCAGAAGAATAAAGAAGATATACGGCGAATCGCTCAGCCCGTTGAAGCCGAACAAAAACATGAACGGATTCAGCGAAAATAACAGCGCAATCAGCAGACTGATTCCACCATGAAGCCCCAGTTGTTTCCCGGTTCTGTACAATAGCGCCGCACTGGCCCCTGCGAACACGCTGCTCACAATCACGGCAGCCAGTCCATGAGAAGCGAGCACTGGAAATAACGGATAGAACAACAGCACGATCAGCTCCATCAGGCTGGGCAAAGGATTCCATACAAACCCAATGGCCCCCAAATGAGGGTCACGGCTGTACAGCACATAAAAGGCGTTAGCAACCCGACTTAGCGCATCGGTGTGCATATAGCCGAGATGCCAGGCAAAATAAATGCCCACCGCCAATTCAAGCGCAGTAACGCAAGCGAACAAAGTTAACATTTTTCCGTGTTTTCTCAAAATCATGAAGTCTCTTTCTGACGCTGTTGTGGAACAGAGAAGATCCAATAGCGATTCCAGATATAATTATGAACGGGCACAATGATGGTGGTCAGTACCTCACCAATCAGATACGACCAGCCGATCCAATGAATGGTTGCGTACATAAGACCTGCATTCAAGAGCAGGCCACAGGAGCAAACCAACAAATATTTAAGAAACTGGGTGCGACTCCCCTCCCCGGTAGGCTCGAATGTCCAGTTCCGGTTCAGCACATACGACACCAGCAGCGTGACTACGAATCCGATCGTAGTAGCCATTACCGCAGGCACCCTGAACATTTCCACCAGCAGTACAAGTACACCGACATGGATACCTGTACCCAGCAGCCCCACTATGCCATATTTAATGATTGGATACTTTAGATATGAACGTCTGATCATGTTGATTAAACTCCCTGTCCACCCACAATCGGTCAGCGTTCGCCCGTTTGTCTGCAATCAGATAACGAGGTCTGGCTTTGACTTCGTGATATATGGCGGCAATATATTCTCCTACCACTCCGATGGACAGCATCAATACACTGCCGATAATCAAGAGCAGCAAAATAACAGTTGTAAAACCGGTCACAGCGGTACCCGTTAATTTGTGCGCCAAGGTTTGAATTCCCAATATAACTGAAATCAGCATAAAAATGAGTCCCATTAAACTTACTACCCGCAACGGCACGGTTGAAAACGAAACTATTGCTTCCGCTGCCAGCCGAACCAGCCCCAACGGACTCCAGCGACTGGGGCCCTCCTCCCGCGGAGCCACCCGGAACGAAATCTGGGTTTTGCGGAAACCAAGCCAGGCCGTCATCCCGCGAAAAAACGGAATCCGTTCAGGCATCGCCATCCAGGCATCCACCACCCGGCGGTCCAGCAGCTTATAATCCGAGGCATCCTTGAGGTTAAAGCCTGTCAGACGATTCAAGGTCGCGTAGAACAATGAAGCCCCAAGCTTTTTGCCCACCGACTCTTCTCCACGGAATTCCTTCACACATTCGACCAGGTCGTAGCCCTCATCCTGCCATAAACGCACCATTTCCCCGATCATCTCAGGAGGATGCTGCAAATCGCCGTCCATGACGATGATGGCATCGCCGGAGGCGTTTTCCAAACCTGCGCACAACGCCAGCTCCTTGCCGAAGTTCCGGCTAAGTCGAAGTGCAAGCAAAGAAGGCATGCGGCGGGACAACTCGGACAGCTTGAGCCACGTATCATCTCTAGAACCGTCATCGATGACAATCAGCTCATAACGTGAAGTGACGACAGACAGCACCCCATCAATCACCTTGAGTGAACGCTCCAGATGCGAGCTTTCATTATACATGGGAATGACAACGGATAAAAAAGGTGTTTTTGTCTCCATTCTTGCTCCTTCTTTCTTCATATTCAGGAGGACTGTGCCGGGGCTTCATCCAAGTCATGCATATCAGTCAGTCCATGCGTCGTCTTCTCCCAATAGAACGGCTTGGTAATGAGCTGCCAGGCCGCCTTCACCGCAGCAATACTCATAAGTACCCAATACAGCGGAGAGAGAAGCCCGTATTTGACCATGGAATATGAAAATGTACGTTCACCACGCTCTTCCAGCTCTCCGATGACCCAATACATTCCGGCCACGTTACTGAATACGAACAGAAAGTTACCGATATAAAATTCCGCACTGGCTAGGTAATACACATAGCCCGGGAACAGCTTGGGGATAAAGGCCATTTCCCAACCAAACCATAAAATCAGCAATCCCCAAAAGATCGGATTCAGCAAAGGTAGCATCGGTGTCGCCAAAATCATCACCTGAAAGCCGAAAAAGCCTTTCCAGCCCACCTCACGCACCAGCTTTACCGGATTGCGCATATGAACCAGCCATGTCTGCATGTATCCCTTGATCCAGCGTGACCGCTGACGAATCCAGTTCCCTACGCGACTATTCGCTTCCTCCCATGTACGGGAATCGACAATGGCGGTTTTGTAACCGCCTTTATACAGACGTATACCCAGATCGGCATCCTCGGTTACATTGTAGGGGTCCCACGCATTGATATCTTTGAGTACGGATACCCGAAAATGATTGGATGTTCCGCCCAAAGGAATAGGCGTATCTAACTGCATAATACCCGGCAGCAACAGTTCGAACCACATACTGTATTCCTGCGTGAACCAGCGGGTCAGCAAATTTTGCGTACTGTTAAAATAGTTGAGCTTCGCTTGAATACACGCATAATGCTCAGGGAGCGAGTCGAACGCCGCAATGACCTTTTTTAGCTGGTCGGAGTCGGGACGATCCTCGGCATCATAAATAACCACAAATTCGCCGCGCGCCCGAATAAGTCCGTAGTTACACGCCTTCGGCTTGGTTTTGGGCAAGCCGTCAGGGACGACCAGTGTCGTATAATAGGCGGGCAGCTTCATTTCACGAAGCAGCTCAATGGTCTCAATATCGTCCTCTTCAATCAGCAGCCGCACATCCAGCTTGGATTTTGGATAATCAAGCTGCTCCAAATTCCGCAACAGCATCGGAAGCACGCCCGCCTCCTTGTACATCGGTACGAGAATCGTATAGATCGGCAGCTTTTTCTCATCCATGGCGTCGACCTCTTCCTTTGAGAAGCGAAGCTGCGCCCCACGCCGGGAACCGAGATAAATAATACCGAATTTGAAGAGCGTCATGGCAAAATAAAACAGCTGAATCAGCATATTAATGATCAGCACCGTATTCCAGCTGTTCCAGAAAAGACCGAGCAGCGTAATCACGCCCATCGCCGCGAACACCCATAGTTGTCCCTTCGTAAAGGTCGTACGCGCCGAATTGTGCGGCTCTTTTTCCAACAATCCGGTCGTGCTCTCCTGCATCATTTCCTCACCGTAGATTTTACCCCAGAGCTGCTCCATCTCTTCCTTGGTCGCCAGCACCTGCTCCACCGGCATGCCGAGAATGTCCTCCAGCTTCAAGCGCCGCTCTTCCGGCAACGGATCACTGACCGCCACAATATAGCGATTCATATATTCATGAATGACAACCACACCGTAAGCCATCGCCACCTGCTCCGGCAGCTTGTAGGCTGCATCCAGCGCCAGCTCTTCGCCAATACGGCCGATCCGGTTCTGTGTAGCAATCGCGCGGTACAAATCCGCAGGCTCCAGCATTTGCAATGACAGCAAAATATCGCCGAGCAGCCCGCCGCTCTTCGCCTGGAATTCCAGCGCTCGCTCCAGTTGCTCTGGTAAAATATAGCCGGAACGTACCAGCATGTCGCCTAGTCGCTCTTTGGATTCATCACCGTCCACCTGCTCCTGCAACTGCTCTCCGGTAATGAAGCCCATCTCTACCAAAATGTCGCCCAGCCTGCCACCGTAACGTTTTTGGTTTCGGATGGCGTCGGTAAGTTGATCGCGGGTAATTATGCCGTTGTCCACCAATTGATCTCCAAGGCGGGCCTTTCCGTTCCGTCCGTGCTGTATTCCCGTGGCGGCCTCTCCGCCTGCTGAACCAGGAGCGCCGGAGACTACTCCCAAGACGGCTCCTGCCGCAGCCTGTTCCTGTTGGCCGCTAGCATATTGGACCTGCGCCTCCTGGGCTTGTCCATCCTGCACACTTTTATCCAGCAATTGCTCCACCGCTGATGCCGTATCCGCTGCGCTCTGTAATGCCTGGATACGCAGTTCCGTATCCTGAAGCCGCCGCTCCAGTTCCTCAATATGAAAATCCAGCTTGTACAGCACCGGGGCCTGCTCCGTCCGCTGGGACTCTAATTGCTGCTCCAGTCGAGCGATCTGCTGACGCTCTTCTTTTATTCTTCTCTTGGTTTGGGGAATTGAAACTCCCCCAATCTGCCACCTCAGCCTGTCACCCATGGATTCCCGCCCTTTCAATCCAACGCCGCTCTTCTGCGAGCGCATCCGCAAGCAACTGCTTCAACTTCGCATCCCGTTGCTTCTTCCGTTCCAGCGCCGCGTGGAAAAGCTCTCGTTCCTCGCGCAGCAACTTCTCTGCCTGTATCCGCTCCTCGTGCAACGAAGACACCAACTGATCGGCGTCAGAAGCGTGATAACCGATCCATGCGCTCCTTAACTGCCGCGCCGTTCTTTTGCTTCTCATAATACCTCCCTGAACCGTAACAACTCTGCCTCTTGCCCTTTCCCTTCATCCAAGGTCTTACGTCTTCCTGAAAAGCAGGACATTCTCTTATTCTCATTTAAACCCTTCGTTTACACATTGATGCAAGTTTTCTGATCAAGAGTGACCCGTCAAAACCTGACATTTATTCATTTAATATCAGTTCTGTCCTGATAAATTGGTAATGAAATTAAAAACTTAGTGCTATTCTACCATACTCGTAGTAGGAGTAGGTATACAATAATGTAAATTCTAGAAACTTTCACACTAATGCATACATAGGTATATAGAATCATTTTATAGTTCTCGTGGTTGCACCTGTCTAGGAAATTTCACTCAATCTATTATTCTCAGATCGCCATTTAAGCCAAATCCCCTCCTAATACTTTAAAAAGCACAAAAAGCACCGCGCACGGTGCCCTTGCTATCTTGATATCCTGCTATATGTGCTAAACTATCAAATTCTACACAACGTCCCGCTGCTGTGCAAGGATTCCTTTAGCCGATTAATTACTCCGTTTGTGCCCTTCAAACCATGTAGACGTGCTGCTGAGTAGCTGTTCACTGCGTCCGATGGCTGCCTGTACCTGTCCGGTTGCAGTTCCACCGTATACATTACGGGCGTTAACCACCGTTTGCGGTTGAAGCACCTCATAGATACGGTCGTCGAACAAGTCGGAAAACTGCTGGAATTCCTCCAGTGTCAGATCAAGCAGATACTTGCCATGCTGGATGCAATACAGCACCGTTTTGCCGATGACCTCATGCGCCTGACGGAAAGGAAGTCCCTTGCCGACGAGGAAATCTGCAATATCTGTCGCATTGGAGAAGTCCTGATTGACCGCTTGACGCATGCGATCCTTGTTCACCTTCATCGTTGCGATCATTGGCGCGAACAACTGCAAAGCCCCTTCCAGCGTAGCAACAGTATCGAACATCCCTTCCTTATCCTCCTGCATATCCTTGTTGTACGCCAGCGGCAAGGATTTCAAGACGGTCAGCAGTCCAACGAGATTGCCATAGACGCGTCCGGTTTTACCGCGTACCAGCTCCGGTACGTCCGGGTTTTTCTTCTGCGGCATAATGCTGCTGCCTGTGCAAAAAGCATCATCCAGCTCCACGAAGCCAAATTCCGTGCTGCTCCACAGCACCAGCTCTTCGCTTAGGCGCGACAAATGCGTCATGATCAACGAAGCACCAGCCAGAAACTCTACGATAAAGTCCCGGTCGCTAACGGCGTCCAGACTATTTTCATACACGCCATCAAAACCCAGTTGCTCGGCTACAAAATGACGGTCTATCGGGAAGGTCGTCCCTGCCAAAGCACCCGCACCGAGCGGCAATACATTAATGCGCTTATAGCTGTCTTTGAGTCGGTCAATATCGCGCTCCAGCATAGACACATAAGCCAGCAAATGATGCGCGAACAAAATAGGCTGCGCACGCTGCAAATGCGTATATCCGGGTACAATCGTATCCAGATTATCCTTCGCCTGCCCGATTAGTGCGGCTTGCACATCATGCAGCATACCGACCAGCGCCACCACACGTCCGCGCAAATACAAGTGCATATCCGTTGCCACCTGATCATTACGGCTGCGTCCGGTGTGCAGCTTCCCGCCAACCGGACCAATCGCTTCGATCAGATTTTTTTCGATATTCATATGAATATCCTCGTCCGAAACCGAAAATTCAATCTCCCCACGGCGGATACGCTCCAATACCGTGTGTAGTCCTTCCTTGATCGTATCCGCATCGGCCTGCGGGATAATCCCGCATTTGCCCAGCATGGCTACATGAGCCAAACTACCCTGAATATCTTCTTCCGCCAACGCTTGATCAAACCCGATGGAAGCCGTGTATTCCTCTACCAGCTTGTTGGTCTGCTTCGTAAAACGTCCGCCCCATAGCTTACTCATTTTTGCAAGATCCCCTCTCTGCAATACGAACCGCCCTCGTCGCTTGGACAAGGGCGGCCCGCATCCCGTACATTTTTAGGTTAACTCATTTATTTATTATTTTTGGCTACTCCTGCATTGACCTTCAAGCGCAGGGCATTCAAGCGGATAAAGCCTGTTGCATCCCCTTGATCGTAGGCTTGTGTAGGATCGGCTTCCATTGTCGCAATATCCGGGTTATACAAGCTGACCGGACTTTTGACACCCGCGCCAATAATATTGCCTTTGTACAGCTTCACGCGCACGGTACCACTGACATTCTTTTGGCTCTCATGAACCAGTGCCTGCAAAGCCACACGCTCCGGCGCGAACCAGAAACCGTTGTAGACCAGTGTAGCATAACGGGTAATCAGACTGTCGCGCAGATTCATGACCTCGCGATCCATCGTGATGGACTCCATTTTGCGATGAGCCGTGAACAGGATCGTACCGCCCGGCGTCTCATACACTCCACGGCTCTTCATACCGACAAAACGGTTTTCCACCATGTCCACACGTCCGATGCCGTGCTTGCCGCCCAGCTCATTCAGCTTTTCCATAACCTGCAACGGGTTTAGCTGCTCTCCGTTCAAAGCGACACAGTTTCCTGCTTCAAACTCCAGCTCCAAATATTCTGCTTCATCAGGAGCATCCTCAGGCGCATTGCTGAGCAAGAACATTTCTTTATTTTCAGGAGCGCTTGGATCAAACCAAGGGTCCTCCAGCACACCGCTTTCATAGCTGATATGCAACAGATTACGGTCCATGGAGTATGGCTTGGCCGCAGAAGCGGTTACCGGAATATCGTGTTTCTCCGCATAGGCAATCATTTCTGCCCGGCCCGGGAACTGATTGCGGAACTCTTCCAGCCGCCAAGGTGCGATCACCTTGATATCCGGCGTCAACGCCGCCGCGTTCAGCTCGAAGCGCACCTGATCGTTGCCTTTGCCTGTCGCGCCGTGAGCGATAGCTGTTGCACCCTCTGCAATCGCAATATCCACCATCCGTTTGGCGATCAATGGACGTGCAATACTCGTTCCTAGCAAATATTGTCCTTCATACAAAGCACCCGCCTGAAACATCGGATAAATAAAATCCTTGGCGAATTCATCACGCAGATCATCAATATACACTTTGGAGGCTCCAGTTGCGAGCGCTTTTTCCTCCAAACCGTCCAGTTCTTCCTTCTGTCCGATATCTGCGGTAAACGCTATAATTTCAGCGTCATAGGTTTCTTTAAGCCATTTCAAAATGACCGACGTATCCAGACCGCCGGAATATGCGAGTACGATTTTTTCTTTTGCCATGATTGAAGTCCTCCCTGAATGCTTCTAGCCACTATCTTTCATTCACATCTGCATCTAAATCTACAGATCATCTTCTACAAATGCAATCTTTCTAACCATAAAACATAACCTCTTTATCCCATCAAAGCAACCATCAATGCTTTTTGTGCATGCAGACGGTTCTCAGCCTCATCAAAAATCACTGAATTCGGTCCGTCGATTACACCTGCGCTCACTTCTTCGCCACGATGTGCAGGTAGACAGTGCAGGAACAGATAGTCCGACTTCGCCAGCTTAACCAGCTCCTCATTCACCTGGAAGTCGGCAAAAGCAAGCTCCCGTTCCTTCTGCTCTTCCTCAAAGCCCATGCTCGCCCATACATCCGTGTAGATCGCATCTGCATCCTTTACTGCTTCTTGCGGACTTTGGGTAATCACAATCTCACTGCCGGTTTGTTTGGCAATCTCACGGGAAGCTGCCACAACACTCGGATCAGGCTCATATCCAGCAGGACTTGCTATCGATACATGCACGCCGAGCTTCGCCCCACCAATCAACAGGGAATGCGCCATATTGTTGCCGTCCCCGATGTAGGCCAATTTAAGCCCTTTAAGCTTGCCCTTTTGCTCATACAAGGTCTGATAGTCAGCCAGCACCTGACACGGATGCGCCAAATCACTCAAGCCGTTGATCACAGGAACAGATGCATAACGCGCCAGCTCTACCACATTATCGTGGCCGAAGGTGCGGATCATAATGCCATCCAGATAGCGAGACATTACCTGTGCCATATCGCTAATAGGCTCGCCACGTCCCAGTTGAATGTCGTTTTTACTGAGAAAAAGGGCATGCCCACCCAATTGAAACATGCCGACTTCAAAGGATACCCGCGTACGCGTAGAGGATTTTTCGAAAATCAGTCCGATCGTTTTCCCCTTCAGCGGCTGATAGGTTTCTCCATTTTTGTGCTTGCGCTTGATTTCGATGGCGAGATCAATTAAATATTGAATTTCTTCAGTTGAATAGTCGTCCAACTCAAGGAAGTCCCGCCCTTTCAGATTAATTTGCTGCAATGCGCCGCCTTGGCTCATGCTATCATCTCCTTTTACACTCTAATCAAGTGGTTTAGCCACGCTAAGCAATATGCTCTAGAATCACTTCGGTAATAAGAGCTACAGCCTGATCTATTTCGTCCTTCGTTACATACAGGTTAGGCAACAGGCGAATCACGTTGGGCCCTGCGGTAATGAACAGAATGCCCTTCTTTTGTCCTGCCAAAACAAGCTCCGCAACAGGCTCAGTACACTCGATACCGACCATCAGACCTTTTCCACGGATATCCTTTATAAAAGGAATCTCTCCAAGCTGCTTTTGCAGACTTTGGAACAAATACTCGCCCAGCTCAGCCGCACGCTCTGGAAGTTTTTCGTCAATAATCGTTTCAATGGTCGCCTGAACCGCTGCCATAGCAAGCGGTGTGCCTCCAAAGGTAGAGCCGTGACTGCCCGCCGTGAACGCTTCACGCAAATATCCTTTGCCCAGCATCGCACCAACGGAAAACCCACTGCCCAAGCCCTTCGCCAACGTAAAGATATCCGGCTCTATGCCGTAATGCTCAAAGGAAAACAGCTTGCCTGTACGTCCCATGCCCGTCTGTACCTCATCAATGATCAAAAGCAATCCATGCTCGTTGCAAAGCTTTGTAATCACGTCTACAAAAGCAGGTTCTACCGGATACATTCCGCCTTCTGCCTGCACCATTTCCAGCATGATTGCAGCCGTATTCTCGCTAATCGCCGCTTCGAGCGCAGCCTGATCGTGGAGAGGAACGCTTTTGAACCCGGCTGGTAGCGGCAAAAAGCCTTCTTTTACTTTATCCTGACCCGTAGCGGTCAAGGTTGCCAGCGTCCGTCCGTGGAAGGATTGCGTGAACGTAACAATCTCGTAGCGCCCGGTCTGCTTCACCTTCTGGTGATAACGACGCGCCAGCTTGATCGCAGCTTCATTCGCTTCCGCTCCGCTGTTGCAGAAGAACACGGCATCTGCGCTGCTATTAGCAGTCAGTAGAGCGGCGGCCCGTTCCTGCCCCGGAATATGAAACAGATTGGATACATGCCATAGTTCATCAATCTGCTGTTTCAAGCGTTCAGCTACAGCCTGTGGCGCATGCCCAAGATTGGTAACCGCAATGCCTGACATGAAATCCAAATAACGCTTGCCCTGATCATCCCACAGCCAGCTACCTTGGCCTTTGACTAGTGAAAGCGGGTATCTTGCGTAGGTTGGAAAAAGAGGGCTTTCTGTCTGCACAGCTGCGGAGGCCTTTTCGGTTTGTGCTCCGGCAACGGCTTCGTTCGTACCTGGCGTTTCAACGCTCACCAGCGTATTCGACTCCTTACTCACTATGTTCACGCTCCTTTTGTTCGTTAGGTTATATAGATTTCGTTGTATGTTTGCAATTACTGCATGCGCACGATGCGCGTTCCAATGGCTTCCCCGCCCAGCACACGGCTTAATACCTGCGGTTCACTGCCGTTCACAATGACAACCTCCTTCACCATGCCATGGATGCAGGCAATAGCCGCTCTCACCTTAGGGATCATGCCGCCGTATATTTCACCCGTGCTGATCATATCCTCAATCTCCTGTACGGTGATGGAGTCCAGCACCTTCTTTTCTCCACCGATCTTCTTCAATATTCCCGGTACATCCGTAACGACGATCATCCGACTAACACCCATATGGGATGCCACCGCACCCGCCGCTGTATCTGCGTTAATATTGTAGCGCTGACCGGATCTATCAATCCCGATGGGCGCAATAACGGGCATATAGTTCATATCCAGCACACCTGTAATAATCGAAGCTTGAACAGACGTTACTTCTCCGACCCAGCCGACCTCTGCTGCATTCGACACAGGCCTTGCTTCGATTAAAAAACCATCACTGCCCGACAAACCCAGTGCTTGACCTCCGTGCATTCCGATCCTGCGTACAATCTGCTTGTTAATGCTGCCCGCCAGCACCATTTCCACGACATCCAGCACAGGCTCGGTCGTCTTGCGCAACCCGTTGACGAATGCCGTTTCGATGCCCAGCTTCGCCAAATTGTCGGAGATCGCAGGGCCGCCGCCATGTACAATAACAGGTTGCAGACCTTCCGATTGCAAACGGACCAGATCGTCAAAGAAGGAATCAGGCAGCGCAGCCAGCGTACTTCCTCCGCATTTCATTACAAAATTACGACGCGCCAATCCCGCATGATTGGCTTGATCCGCGTTTTCCACTGCCGATTGCATATAATCTCCCCTTTTCTACTCTGCACCGTCCGTGCCATTTTACAATAATATCAGTATTACATCCGTACTTATTTCGTTATCTATGTCCGATATGCAGCGTTAATCCGCACGTAATCGTAGGTTAGGTCACAGCCCCATGCTGTGGCGGTTCCGTTCCCGTGATGCAAATCCACAATAATCCGCACCGTATCTCCCCGTAGGTAGGAGAGCGCCTCATCTTCATCAAAAGCGACCGGACTGGACGCGCTCAGCACAACAATATCACCCAGGCGGATGTCTACCGTATCCGGGTTGACCGGCTCTCCGGCCCGCCCAACAGCGGCAATAATCCGGCCCCAGTTCGCATCAGCACCAAAAACTGCCGACTTCACCAGACTGGACCCGATCACCGTCTTCGCGATCGCTTGAGCGGATGCATCGCTTACCGCACCACTCACGGACACCTCTACCAGCTTCGTAGCGCCTTCCCCATCGCGGGCAATTGCCTTCGCCAGCTCACGGCAGATATAGGTGAATGCTTCGGCAAAAGCATCCCAATCAGGATGTCCTGCATGCAGCTCACGGTTACCTGCCAGCCCGCTTGCCATCGCGATCAGCATATCGTTCGTGCTCGTATCGCCATCTACTGTAATCATATTAAAGCTGGTATCCGTTGCCTGCTTCAATAGCTGATGAAGTGCAGTCTGCCCAATCGCAGCATCACAGGTCATAAAAGCCAGCATTGTGGCCATGTTCGGATGAATCATGCCCGAGCCCTTCGCCGCCCCGGCGATGTGTACGGTCACACCATCCACTTCAACCGCCACACACGCTTCCTTCTTAACCAGGTCCGTCGTCAGAATGGCTTGGGTAAATTGCTCCGCTCCATCGCTTTCCCCGTTCACACGGCCAGGTAATGCGGATATGCCGCCAAGCACACGGTCCATTTTCAAATGCTCACCAATCACGCCCGTCGATGCAACGGCTACATTACTCTCCGCAACACCCAGCTCACGAGCAGCAGCCGAGCGCATAGCGTAGGCGTCCTGCTCTCCTTGCTGTCCGGTGCAGGCATTGGCGTTCCCACTGTTCACCACGACCGCTTGCAGCCGACCATCCACGAGGCTCTCGCGAGTCACTTTGAGCGGTGCAGCCTGAAATACATTGGTGGTGTATACCGCAGCAGCCGTCGCCTCTACCTCGCAGCGAATCGCGCCGATATCGTTGCGGTCCGTATTTTTAAGCCCGCAGTGCAACCCTCCGGCTGTAAAGCCGCGTGGGGTTACGATATTCCCCCCGTTTACTACTGTAAACCCTGATTTGCTCATCATTGTGTGCCCTCGTCCGCAACGCTTTCTATAAGTAACGGTTCTATTTACGAATCTATTCCCGCCCGCTTACGTTTCCCGCTTCCATGTTGCGTCTGCTTGCTGCTTACGGATATACCGGTATGAAGCCCAGTCCGAGGTTCTCCTCCCATCCCATCATTAAGTTTAAGTTCTGAATCGCCTGTCCAGCAGCACCCTTCACGACGTTATCAATGACCGAAATAATCGTAAGGCGCCCGGTCCGTGCATCTGTTGCAAAACCGATATCGCAGTAATTGGAGCCAAATACTTCCTTCGTTGCCGGCCATACACCTTCACCACGCACACGGACAAAAGGATGGTCTTTATAATAATCCCGGTATAGCCCGATGAGATCCTGATCTGTGTAATCACCCTTCAACGTGACATAGATCGTACTCATAATTCCTCGGGTCATCGGAACCAGTTGTGTCGTAAACGTAATCGTAACGTCCTCACCCGCAATATCGCCCAATACCTGTTCGATCTCAGGGATATGCTGGTGCTTGTTAATCTTGTAGGCTTTAAAATTCTCGTTCATCTCCGCATAATGCGAACCGAGACTTGTTCCCCGGCCGGAGCCGGATACCCCGGATTTGGCATCTACAATCAGTGTCCGATGGTCGATCCAATCTGCCTTCAACGCAGGGACAATCCCCAGCAATGTTGCCGTTGGGTAGCAACCCGGATTAGAAATAAAAGAGACGCCGGCAAGCGTTTCTGCATACACCTCGCTGAGTCCGTATACGGCTTGCTTGAGATATTCGGATGAAGCCGCAGGCTTTTTATACCATGCTTCGTACGTTTCCCCGCTTCGCAGTCTGAAATCCCCGGAGAGGTCAATGACCTTCAATCCGGCATCCAGAAGCTGCGGCACCAGCTTGGTACTCACACCAGAAGGCGTAGCTGTGAAAACCAGATCAGCCTTGGCAGCCATCTCTTGAACATCGACACCGTCCAAATCCTGAACCACAATGTCCGTCAGATGCGGAAACCCGTCACTGATCGGGACACCCGCGCTGGACGAAGAAATAACAGATACGATCTCTACCTGCGGATGATGAACTAAAAAACGAATGAGCTCCACCCCGCCATACCCGGTGGAACCGACAATTGCCACTTTTAGCTTGCTGCTCACAGACCTTCCTCCATTCCGTTCCTATGAAATATGTATTATTATACGACTCTATTCATATAAATACAACATACTCATGTAAAGTTATTCACCCAAATTTGAAATATAAGCTCTTGCCTATTCTTTTGACGGACAAGCTGTACAGGCTATAATAAAGGAAATTAAAAAAAATAGAGCCTATTGGATACAGTCTGCCGTTTTGCATAAAGAAAGGGGGAGAATACCTTTTAAATTATCTCTTTTGAAGCGTATGATTGGGATTCACAGTTGGATCATAATTTCAAAAATAAACTTAAACGTTAGGGGTGTTACACATCGAAACATATACATCGAATATCGTAATAGATGCTAAAGCAAAGTTAGGCGAGGGCCCTAGCTGGGATCAACAGTTCCAACGTTTATTTTGGGTCGATATTGAAGGCTTTCAATTGCATATCTACGATCCTTCTACATGCACAAATCGTACAATAGACGTTGGTGAACCTATTAGTGCAGTTGTACCTTATCTCAAAAACAAAGTAATCGTAGCACTAATTAGCGGTCTACATTGTTTGGATATTGAGACAGGGGCCAAGGTATTAATCCATGATCCCGAAAAAGGTAGATTAGGTAATCGATTTAATGATGGTAAATGCGATCCTTCAGGACGTTTTTTGGCAGGAACAATGAGCCTAAATGGTGAACTCGCACAAGGAGCATTGTATAGTCTGAGCACCAAAGGCAATGTCTCCTTACTGGTTGAAGAAGCTTCTATATCTAATGGATTAGCTTGGAGCGCAGATCATCGTACAATGTATTATATTGATACTCCGACATTGGAAATCGTTTCCTTCGATTATGATGTGGCACAAGGCACTATTAAGAATAAGCAACTGGTGGCTAGATTGGATGAAAGTGAAGGGTATCCAGATGGCATGACAATCGATGCAGAGGGTATGTTGTGGATTGCTCGCTGGGGAGGGAAACGTGTTTCCCGTATCCATCCTGCCCATGGAAAAGTGATTGCTGAGGTGTCACTCCCAGTCAATCGTGTGACTTCGTGCGCTTTTGGCGGTGAACATCTGGATGAGTTATATATAACGACTGCTCAAGAAGACGATGGTATTGATCAACCACTAGCAGGCGGTTTATTTATGGCCAAAACAGGGGTAAAAGGAATGCCAACCTCGTATTTTAATCAAGGACGAACGGCAAATTGGCTTGAACGATTACCAAAAAGGATCTAATGAGCTATGCTAAAAAGAAAGGAGCCTACTACATCAGTGGGCTCCTCCTGCATTGATTCAGTTAAGAACAAGCCTTTCGGCAGGTCACCTTGTTTCAGCCTTCCTTCTTAAAGCCTTCACCCAATACCTCACGCGTGTTACTAATGATCACAAAAGCATCCGGATCTACCAAGCGAACAAGCGTTTTGAGACGGGTCACCTCATTTTGGCCTACCACAACCATTAGCACAGGACGTTCTTCGTTCGTATAACCTCCTCGTCCTGCCAGCTCCGTCAATCCCCGATCCAGGTCCTGTAAAATAGCCTGTGTGATCTTTTCCTTTTGATTGGATATGATATAGGCCACTTTGGAGTAGCTTAACCCCATTTCCACGGCATCAATGACCTTGCCGGTTACAAACAAACCAATCAGTGCATACAGCGCCCGTTCTGGCGATAGAGCAAAGCCAGCCAGTGTGATGACTGTACCATCCATGAGCATGACGCAGAGTGATAGGCTGAGGCCGGTATATTTTTGAATGATCTGCGCCAAAATAGCCAGCCCACCCGTCGAGCCTCTGCCCCGGAATACAGTGCCCAATCCCAACCCTACTCCGATTCCACCATACAGGGAAGCCAGCAACGGATTCGTTGTCGGAACTGCCCAATCCTTAGTTAGATAAACGAATAAAGGTAACATGATACTTCCCAGCAGGGAGCGCAAACCGTATTTCTTTCCTAACAGCAGCACCCCAGCTATAAATAACGGAATATTCATTCCCCACTGCGTATAAGCTGGTTCCAGACCAAACAGATCCTCGCCCAAAATAGATAAACCCGACACACCGCCGGATGCAATTCGGTTCGGAAGCAGGAACATATTGAAGGTCAGCGCCGTAATGAAGGAGCCGAGCACAATGAGTAGAACATCCATCACATTGCGAGCGGGGCCACTGGCGGCAATTAGAGGCTTACGGCGTCTTCGCCTAGCAGCGGGGAGATTCATTTGGGACATCTTTCGTATTCTCCTTTAATTTAAAAATACCGTGTACACAAAAATTCCTACAGTCCACAGGCACTTGGCCTACGGGACTGTAGGAAGACATACAGGCTATTATTCTGCGTCCAGCTTGATCTGACTGCGCAGGTAACCATCGATGAACGGGTCCAGATCGCCATCCATGACAGCCCCTACATTGCCTGTTTCCACACTGGTACGATGATCCTTCACCATGCTATATGGGTGGAACACGTAAGAACGAATTTGGCTGCCCCATGCAATATCGGACTGTTCCCCACGGATTTCGTCCAATTGTTGACGCTGCTCTTCAATTTTGCGCTCATAGAGCTTGGAACGAAGCATCGTCATAGCCTGCTCACGGTTCTTGATCTGGGAGCGCTCATTTTGGCAAGTTACAACAATGCCGGAAGGAAGATGCGTAATCCGAACTGCTGAATCGGTCGTGTTAATATGCTGACCGCCTGCGCCGCTGGCGCGGTACGTATCAATTTTAAGATCCTCTGTCCGGATTTCCACGTCCACATCATCCGCAATTTCCGGCACGACATCACAGGATACGAATGATGTATGCCGACGACCCGAGGAATCAAATGGAGAAATGCGAACGAGACGATGCACGCCTTTTTCTGCTTTGAGGTAGCCGTAAGCATTATAGCCCTTGATCAGTAGCGTTACACTTTTGATCCCTGCTTCATCACCCGCCAGGTAATCCAGCGTTTCTACCTTAAAGCCACGTTTTTCTGCCCAGCGTGTATACATCCGTAGCAGCATTTGACCCCAGTCCTGCGACTCGGTTCCGCCTGCCCCCGGATGCAGTTCCAAAATGGCATTAAGCTTGTCATATGGCTGATTCAAAAGCAATTGTAGTTCGAACTCCTCAAGCTTGCTCAGCAAGGATCTGATACTGTTCTCAATTTCTCCAGCCAGTGTTTCGTCGCCTTCCTCATCAGCCAGCTCAGCCATCATCCCCGCATCCTCATATTCCTGACGGAGCTGTTCATAGCTGTCTACCGAAGACTTAACCGCGTTCATTTCCGCGATCACAGCTTGGGCTTTATCGTTATCATCCCAAAAATCAGGCGCAGCCATCTTTTCCTCGAAGTTTGCGATCATTTCCTGTTTGAGATCTAAGTCAAAGAGACCCCCTAAGGTTTGTTAGTTTCTTGCCTATTTCTCTTAAATCATGTTTAACATTTGGATCAATCATTATGTCATTCTCCTTTTAGTCATTAGGTTAAAGGTTTAAAAGTGTTGTGAGTTACGGCTAGATGAGGAGACGCTACGCGAATGATTTGATCTTATGATCGCTGTTGCAGCGAGATGCCCTTGATTGAAATAAAACATTTAAAGGGGGGCATCTCACTGCAAAGGCGAACGCTGGCGCTTCTCCAGATTCAAATCCTTCGCTTCGCTACCGACCGCCGTAAAGTCAAACGGCTTTTAGATAACCGGGTGCTCCCCTGTATGGCACAAAATGGCCGACGGTCAGTTGGATAAACTGCCGCCTGCCATTATATGCATTGCAGGAAATGAAGGGTTCCCTAAATCCGTCCTTCAATCCGTTATTTTCTGCGTGGACGCGAAGGAGCGGATTTCTTCTTAGGAGCAGCAGGTTCGCCACTCGTCGAGATTTTGTCTTCGTCGATGACAGCCTGACGCTCTTGATTGGATTCAATTTGCGCCTTCATGATGTAAGTCGCTACTTCCTCCTGGATGCTGGCGATCATGGCATGGAACATTTCAAAACCTTCAAACTGGTATTCACGCAATGGATCGGTTCCACCATAAGCACGCAAGTGAATACCTTGACGCAACTGATCCATAGCATCGATATGATCCATCCATTTGCTATCCACTGCACGCAATACGATAACCTTCTCGAACTCGCGTACCATGTCTTCGCCAATCGTCTCTTCACGTCTGTGGTATCTTTCCGTAACTTTCTCGAAGATCATTTCAACGATCTCCTCTTTTTCTTTACCCCACAGGTCATCACGACTGATTGCATTTTCCTCAAGCAGATTGCTGTTCACATATTCTGCCACTTCTTCAAGTTCCCAGTTTTCAGGAATGTCATCACCGCAATGAGCTTCCACCACACGCTCAATGACAGGCTTGATCATGTCGAACACGACTTCTTTAATGTTCTCGGATTCCAGCACTTCACGACGCTGTTTGTAAATAATAGTACGTTGCTGATTCATCACGTCATCATACTGGAGAACGACTTTACGCTGGTCAAAGTTGTTGCCCTCAACACGTTTTTGCGCCGATTCGATTGCACGTGTAATCATGCGGCTTTCAATCGGTTGGTCTTCCTCGAAGCCCAAGCGCTCCATCATATTCAGCACGTTGTCTGCACCAAAACGCTTCATTAACTCATCGCCCAGCGATAAGTAAAATTGTGTGGAGCCAGGATCCCCCTGACGTCCTGCACGTCCGCGAAGCTGATTATCAATACGGCGAGATTCGTGACGCTCTGTACCGATGATGTGTAAACCACCAATACTCGCTACGCCTTCGCCCAGCACGATATCTGTACCACGTCCCGCCATGTTCGTGGCAATGGTTACCGAACCCGCTTCACCTGCACGGGAAATGATTTCAGCTTCCTCGGCATGATACTTGGCGTTCAGCACTTTATGCCGTACACCTTTGCGTTTCAGCATTTCGGAAAGAAGCTCCGAATTTTCAATAGAGATCGTACCTACCAATATCGGCTGGTTTTTTTTGTGACGCTCCACAATTTCATCCACCACCGCATGGAATTTACCTTTTACGCTCTTGTATACTACGTCAGGCATATCCACACGCTGATTTGCCCGGTTCGTAGGAATCTGGAGAACTTCCAGACCATATATTTTTTTGAATTCTTCTTCTTCTGTTTTAGCTGTACCCGTCATACCCGCCAATTTGCGATACATACGGAAATAGTTTTGGAAAGTAATCGTCGCCAGCGTCATGCTCTCGTTCTGTACTACGATGTTTTCCTTCGCTTCAATCGCCTGATGCAAACCATCGCTGTAGCGACGTCCGGCCATCAGACGGCCTGTGAACTCATCGACAATCATAACTTCGCCGTCAGCTACGACATAATCCACATCCAGACGCATAATGGCGTTAGCCTTCAAGGCCTGTACGATGTGGTGATTGATTGTAACACTTTCCTGATCGTACAGATTCTCCAGTCCGAAGAAATTCTCAGCTTTGGATACACCGTTCTCGGTCAAAGCAACTGACTTCACCTTGATATCCAAGGTGTAATCTTCTTCAACATTCAGACTCTTCACAAAACGGTCAGCTGCAAAATACAGCTCCGTGGATTTCTGAGCTTGTCCAGAGATAATCAGCGGCGTACGGGCTTCATCGACGAGAATCGAATCCACTTCATCAATGATACAGAAATACAACGGACGTTGTACCATCTGTTCTTTGTAGAGCACCATGTTGTCACGCAGGTAATCGAATCCAAACTCATTGTTCGTGCCGTATGTGATGTCGCAAGCATATGCCGCTTGCTTTTCTCCATGACCCAGACCGGCCAAATTCAGCCCAACCGACATGCCCAGAAAATTATAGATTTGTCCCATTTCTCCGCTGTCACGTTGCGCCAAATAGTCATTGACCGTAACCACGTGCACGCCTTTACCCAACAGTGCATTCAAATAAACCGGCAGTGTTCCCACCAGTGTTTTACCTTCGCCGGTTTTCATTTCGGCAATTCTACCTTCATGCAGCGCAATACCGCCAAGCATCTGCACGTCATAATGACGTTTGCCCAGTACCCGCTTGGACGCCTCACGAACGGTTGCGAAAGCATCCGGCAAAATCTCTTCTGCCGTAGTTCCCTGCTCAATCCGGGCTTTAAACTCCGCCGTTTTCGCTTGCAGTTCCTCATCCGATAGCTTCTCGAAATCCGGCTCTAATTTATTGATCAGCTCAACCGTCTTCATTAGACGCTTGACGTCACGTTCGTTTGTATCTCCAAAAATTTTCTTTACAATTCCTAACATGGTTTACCCCTTTCACGCAAAACAATTAATAGAATCAATTTCACAATAAGAAAGGGTCCATGATGAAATTGATCCCGATATGTTTGACAGGCCCGGCTATACCAGCCCATCGTGCGATGTTCTTTGCATAAATTGTAACAGTTTGTAGGACATGCCGCAACAAAAGCCGCTCCCTGATTTGCATCTGGTTAAAGATACCCAAACAATTGACGTATGAAATACACATTTGGTTGCGCTCTTTTGCATTAAAATTACATTTCATTTCCAAAAAAAACATATAAAAGAGCCCTACCCCGCCAGGTTCGCAAGGATAAGGCTCGTCGTTATTTTCATTCTTCCCAATCTCCAATGAGATGCTTTCAATCGGGAACCCTTTATTCATTTTAAAACATAACAAGTTCCTGTCTTACAGATTATTCTCGTTCGATTAGGCCGTATTTACCGTCATTGCGCTTGTAAACCACGCTGACTTCTTCGTTATCAATATTGGCAAATACGAAGAAATTATGTCCAACCATGTTCATTTGAAGAATAGCCTCTTCCACATCCATCGGTTTCAATAAGAAACGCTTGGTGCGGACGACTTCCAGCTCATCCAATTCTGCATCTTCAGCAACAGCCACGCCACCTGCCGTATCTTCAACAAAAAGGGTTTTCAAGCTGCCTTCTTGACGAAATTTACGGTTCAGCTTGGTTTTATGCTTACGAATCTGCCGCTCAAGCTTGTCTACCACGGCATCAATGGACGCATACATGTCGTCGCTTTCGTCTTCGGCACGGAGTACAAGCCCCGGCAAAGGAATGGTTACTTCTACAGTGTGCAAATCTCTGGTTGTGCTTAACGTTACACTTCCGTCAGACGTCGGGGGTGCATCGAAATACTTCTCAAGTCTGCTGAATTTCTTATCAACGTATTCCTTCAAAGCGTCGGTAACCTCGATCTGTTGACCTCGTACTGTTAAGTTCATAGGGCACGCCTCCTTTGCTCCTCCAGTATAACACATATGTTAACGCCAAGTAAAAAAAGCACCCAACTTTTCGGAGGTATTTTACAAAATTCTGTTTTTTTCGATAAAACGCTTCCTCCAACACCCTTTTTATGGAGATCATGTTTTAAAGAGGCATTCATACACATGTGAATAATAAGCACATATAAAAAAAAGTTGCTCTGCTGCATCGTGACATTTATGAATTCCCGGCTTTACGCTCAGCTACCTTAACGAAAAAGGACGGGTGGCCCTTTCACACTGAATCGGATACAGTTCTGCCGAAAAATTTCCTTTTGCTGTGAACGGGTCACTCGTGTAAAGGGCCCTTTTATATACCCGGAAAACATAAAAAAGCCCTGGAATACATTCCAGGGCAGTTACTAGCGCGTTATCCATTGCTAACCATCTTACCAATTATGTAGGTCGGCTATGCCGGGGATGATTATAATTTGGTTACGTTAGCGGCTTGTGGTCCACGTGCGCCTTCGACAATGTCGAACTCCACGTCTTGTCCTTCTTCAAGTGTTTTGAAGCCTTCTGTTTGAATTGCGGAAAAATGAACGAATACGTCGCCGCCATCAGCGGTTTCAATGAAACCATAACCTTTTTCTGCGTTAAACCATTTTACTTTACCTTGCATGCACTAACATTCCCTTCGTCATCAAATGAAGTGAAGCTCTCGCCCACAATCCGACTATACCACCCAAAGTTATCCATTGTCAATTGGAATTGATAATGTTTTCTTTCATAGTTATTCCAGTTATCATAAGTAAATCACTCTATTCCTATAGATTGGCATGGTATAATAAGCAAAAGAGCCTACTATATTCATATAGTAAACTCTTTATGAGCGTTTGAAACTCATAAAATAAATTCAATTAAATTTTTTGTTGCATCCGTTTCACTTATTATCGGGGATCTCCAGCCATATCAATAAAATTCAAACGTCTTGGAGTAGTTCGCTGTTGGTTTCAACGAAAGAGGAACCTCATTTCGTCCTAAACGATCTGGCGTTGGATCTATGAACGAATCTTGACCATTACCCTCATCACAAAAGAGGGCACACTGTCATAGGAAGCAAGGAAGGCTCGTCTACACATCTTCTTACGACTCCCTCGTCCAATAATACCAACTTTCCATTTTTTGAATTCTATAACCACACTTTATATATAAATTCATTGCATTATAATTTCTACCTTGTGTCGAAACTAATAGTTGATCAATTGGCCTGGATTCAAGAAACACTTTTAACTCTGTTAGTAACTTCGTGCCTATTCCATGGCTTTGATGCTTTAGATCGACTCCCAAAAGACCGATCCTTGCTTCTCTGTCGTTTAAATTTTCTTTAATTGTTACGAATCCAATAATCTCTCCATCCATCGTAAGAACAAGGCAATAATCATCAAACGAACCCAGAATCGACTTTTCCACCCATAAATTATATAATTTATCCACTTTTTCTGCATCAAAAATATGCTGATAACAAGAATATCGACTATCTTTAAATAATCCTGTCAGTTTATTTTTCAATAAAGGAAAGTCATGCTCCGTGGCAAATACAAGGGAACTTTCATTTTGTGCATTACTACCTATTCTAGTCTCAAATGTTACTTTAATATCAGCCATATGAAAATTTTCATTTTCCAGAAATTGAATAGTGGTTATATCATCAATTTTACAAAGCGCTTGTATAAAGTCCAATTGATTCTTTTCTATAAAATGTTGAAGATATGAGCTTGTAACTGGGGAAGTAGTTGATACTTCGGCCATATTCATAGCAAAAAAAATAGAATCCCAATGCAAAAGCCTCAGCATTCTAGACCCCTCCGACTAAAGAAGAACTATACTGTAAAAAGAAATTATAAATACAGTCTACAATCCGATTTATATCAGACTCCTCAATATTAAAATAGAGAGGTAATCTAATTAAACGTTCGCTCTCTCTAGTTGTGTAAACATCCCTACCAGTAAATGAACTATGTTTTAACCCTGCCTCGGAGCTATGAAGCGGTACATAATGAAAAACAGCCATAATTTCATGTCTTCTCAAAAAATTCAATAGTTCAGTCCTTATTTCTAAATCTCTAACTTTAATATAAAATATATGAGCATTATGAGCATTGCCCAGAGGTATACAAGGTATGTCGATTAATTTTTCTTCACTCAGAGGTTTTAATCTATTAAAATATAAATTCCAGCTAGCCAATCTATTTTTTGTAATCATCTCCGCGGCTTCAAGTTGTGCCATTAAAAAGGCAGTATTCAGTTCACTAGGGAGGTAGGACGAACCTATGTCAACCCAAGTATACTTATCTACCTGACCTCTAAAAAATTTGGATCTGTTTGTCCCTTTCTCACGTATTATTTCAGCCTTCTCCACAAATCGGTCATCATTGACCAACAAAGCACCACCTTCTCCGCAATGTACATTTTTGGTTTCGTGAAAGCTGATACATCCTAAATGACCAATAGTCCCAAGTTTTCTCCCTTTATATTCACTAAGAATCCCTTGTGCTGCATCCTCTACAACTACCAAATTGTATCTATTCGCCAAATCTAAAATTTTATCCATATCACAAGCTACTCCAGCATAATGCACTGGGACAATTACTTTTGTTTTATCTGTGATCGCATCTTCTATAAGATCTTCATCAATATTCATAGTATCTGGTCGGATATCCACGAACACAATCTTAGCTCCTCTTAAAACAAAGGCATTAGCAGTGGATACAAATGTATAAGATGGCATGATAATTTCATCCCCCTGTTGGATATCCAAGAGAATAGCAGCCATCTCCAGAGCATGTGTGCAAGAAGTCGTTATTAGTGTTTTTTTCACATTAAAAGTTCTATCAAACCAATTTGCACATAACCGCGTAAATTCTCCATCACCCGAAAGATGTCCACTAGAAAATGACTCTTTGATATACTCTCCTTCTTTACCTACGATTGCCGGTACATTGAAATTTATCATTTTCATCTCTCATTTCAGCAAATTATGTGGTGAAGCACGTGCAGCTTAATAAAAGTGTGGTGATTTAGTCATAGTCTCTATAACCTCTTTCATAACCTTCTCACTGTCAAAGATTTCACTCGCCCTGCTTATTGCTACAGATTTTTCGTGTTCCCTAAATACGGGGTTTTCCCAATTTTTTATAAATGTATTCACATCATCAAAACTGTTAATATGATAGTGCTCTCCTGCCGTGTGAGCAACATCCCCGAAGGCATATGTAAAAACGGGTAGCCCTTGCCTTAATGCAATAGCCGCAGAAGTACCACCTCCAGATCGAAATGTGTTCAAATACGCGTCACACACTTCATAAACAGCGGCTAAATCCTTTTGAACTCCGACATGAACAGATTGTTTATCAAGAGTGATATATCGATTCGTTATCTTATTATAATTTTTAAGTTCACCTATAAACATAATGCGGGTATGATCATTACATTTCAGCAAATCGTCCAGCTTTGTTAAAAAAGAATCGTCTAGCTCCGTATCAAGCCGATTACCTACTATGGCCAATACAAAATTGTCCTCGCCTAACCCCCAATACTCTCTATGCATTTTAGTCTGTGGAGGCGTATATTTATAAGTAAACACACTCTCAATAACAGATTCCCGAGACCTGCTTAATTCTTCTAGGGTGTTCAAATCTGCTGTGTTTACTTTTCTGGGCAAAATAGAAAATGTGCTCTCTGAGATGGGGAGATCATAAGCTAATGGCAGAGTGATAACAGGCACAAAATTAGAAAATAGGTCGGCGCTTACATTTGAGCCTGAGACAGATAAAACAAAAAGCGGCTTTAAATGTAATATCATTTGGATTAGCTCTGATATCTGGGCACCATTTGGCATTTCCTTTTTACATTGAAAGAATGGAATACTTAAATCTTCATACACTAGCTTTTCAGTTTGATTGTACCCCTCAACATAGTTAGATAGGACAGCTCCGAAATAAGGCGTGGTTATAGATCTTGGCATGTCTGCGGTATTGATAAGAAAAATATTTTTTTTGAGATTATATAAAGCTTTGCAATGATCTAGCGCTACTTGTGTTGGACTATGTAACATAGAAAGCATCTGTCCCGCTACAACAACTACAAGATCTTGGTTGCGTTCTTCATAAGGAATCCAATTCGCCTCGTTTGCAATTTGATTATTAAAATACTCAAAATATTTTCGATATATCCTTCTCAGTCTGTTAGTATTTTCCTCCGTTTTTAATTTAGGAGTAGTAAAAAGAAAGCTCGTAATTTGCCAGTAAACAAAATGTAGCACATCTATTCTTACTTCTTTTTCTATAGATTCAAAAATATCATCCAAAAACTTCTGATCCTTTGTACAGGTGAGTAAAAATGACGTTAAATATAGCCCCCAATTCTTATAATCCGATATCAATTGTTCGATTTCAGTTACTATCACTTGACGACTATTTGAATCTATACTTTCAAAGTTTCCAATTAATTTGGTTAGTTCATGGTCCAGTAATTTGTATACTTCCACATTTGATAATTTATCATTCGATAGTATTTTTTTTAATTCAAGCGTTTCTTTGGAACTTCTCATTAGGGACCTCTTTTCATTAGTATTAGGGTTTACTGTGGGGACCACGTTCAGGATTAAAAGCCTCACAATAGCCCCCCTTCTCCCCTTTATTCACATCACTACAGATTATACGATGATGTCCCTAGAGGAGGTAGACGTATACAGTCTATTCTATCCATCCAAAACTCTCTGTTGTCAGAAATCTCCCCTTCTCTTGTACTAAAAGCACCCACAAATCCATTCTGTACTAGAACAGGAGTTAGTTTGTCCAACATTAACTTTTGGTTAACACCACCACCAAAGGCAGGCGTGTACCAAATCGGATTTATACCTAAAACACTCTTCATCCAATCTTTACAAGGACCGATTTCAATATCATAAAATTCCTGTGGATCGCCATTATAAGGAATATGATTATGAGCATGCACACCTATAGTCATTCCTGCCTGGCTCATTTCGACTATTTCTTCTGTACTTATATAAAAATCATTTATAAATTTATACTTATCGGGAAACAAGGACTGAAAAATAGATTCGAGAAAGATAGTTGCTTCGGTAACAGATAATTTAAAATTAAGCATAAATTTATTGTATCTACGTAGTTTATTCTGTTCATACTTATAGATTTGACTTTCCTCTTCCACACCGCACGTATCATACATCCCACTCAGTAATTCCCATATCTCTTCATCAGATTTGAAAGAGAGCACCGTGTGAACCAAATGAACTAATGGAATGTTTCCTGTGATGTGTGGACCAGACATGATTGTAAAATATGCAGGAATTCCTTTTTTTTTCAAAATGTCAAAGGCAAACGTGTATTGATCTTTTGTTCCATCATCAAACGTTAGTACACACCATGGTTCCGAATTGAACTTATCAATCTCGTCCAACGAGATAATTCGATGTGTCTTGCTAATTAAATCTAGCTGTTCTTCAAAGTCATGGGGATGCATGGGAACAATACCATCCCATCCCTTCTTCTCACGTACATAGTGGTACATCGCAGCAATATTACCCAATTCAATTCCACCCTTTAGGAAGTGGCCAAATGTTCGGTCGATCCATATCTCCATCAGTTTTAACAAGATATATATCATTCACTTCCGTATTTTGAAAAGCACCTTCATTATTTTTAATTTTCCATACAAAATTAATGGGATTAACACGATGCCGAAAAGGCTGGAACAAACCTGCCAATCCACATTCCGTTGGAGTGTAGTCTATATTTTGTTTTTTAAATCCAATAGATTCCAGGACATGTTCTAAACGATTTGAACTTAACTGATAATCTGCCGCAGCACACCCTTGATCTCGGGCCCATGATAAGACTCCAGCTATCATCTCGTTCAAGCGATGATCTGCTATTCCTTTCCAAACATCAGCATTAACTGGAATGATTTCTATAATCCTTAACACTTTTGTGCCATGGATGTTCTCATCGGGAGCATGTACTCGATCTAGTCGTGCAACTACAATCCCTTCAGAAGTGGAATCACCGAAAAATAAATACTTATAGCCCGCGCTATTTATATACCTCCAATCCCAAAAGGAGGCGCTACGATACTGAGAAAGTGAAAAACGATGTTGAACACTATTAATGTATAATTGCTCTAACTCCTCACCCGTAATATTGAGTATAGGGCTGTATGAATGTATCAATCTTTCTTCAACACCCGCTATCCATTGCTCAATGCTCGCTTGATCAACCGGGTCCTTTAGTAAATTCACATAACCGTTCACATCGAGCGGGATGACGTAACGGTTCAAATGATCTGAATACGAATACCCCATACGCTCATACATAGGTACCACTTGAAAATTACAGCCTAAAGTCAAACACACCGGATTATACTTCTCTGCTTCTTTCATAAGCATAATTCCCAAGCCACTGTTTTTATACTTTTCTGACACAATCCACATTGCGAAACTGATGCCTTTATATTGTTCTCCGTTAGAACTATACTCACCAGGAATGACCCCAAGGAATCCCTCAATGCAGCCATTGTCGACCAGAAGCAGGGATTCTGCTAAACCGTCCTCATCAACCCGATACTGCCAATCGAACAATTCTTTATTATAAATGGCATGCTCTGAAGACCAATTAATTCTCATAAATGCAACCAGCGATTCATAATCAGAATCTTGATATTTTACAATTTCCAATAGTTACGCCCTCCTTTTCACGCGTTATATTTTTCTACAATAACATTTCGAAGAAAATATTAATTATGAATACTATTCAAAATATGCAAAATGCTTTGCACTGAATCTATATTAGCTATTTCATCAATGGGAATAGACACATTAAAAATAGCTTCAAGTTCCATCACTAAATTCAATTGATTGAGCGAATCCCAATGTTCAAAGTCACTTTTTACCGATTCCAACGTCACTTTTTCGACAGGCACATTCATAATTTTAGATATTATTGATTGAACCAACTCAAATTTATTCAAAAAGAGCACTCCTTAAGTAAGATATGATGAGGTAGAAATATCTCTCCTAAATTTAATTCATTGTTTTTAGATACATCCCTATACTTCTTTGAAATAAAATCATAAAAAGGTTTATTCTTTTCCGTCTTTACATACGTAGCCTTAATATTATGAGGTAAAAAATGCTTGGTAACTAAATAAAGCATTGCTTCCTCAATTCCCTTGCCCATGACACGACAACTCATAACAAAATCATGGATTTCAGCCTGACCTCCATCATCAGATGAAACCGAAATCAGTCCTGTATAACCTGCATTTCCAAATTTGTCTTCCACTTCAAATAAGATTGCATGATTATTCGGTAGTTCACTCCAGGACCAATACTCTTCAATCGTAAACCTGCGGGTCGCCATGTTAAACTGATTCGTTTTATTCATTAACTGTACAGCCCGTGTTAGCAATAATTTATCTAATTTATGTGGAGTCAGCTTAATTTCAAGTGAGTGGAGCCATTCTTCCAATGATCCTGCGTTTAACTTTATCGACTCCCGCTTTTGCTCCTGTTTGAACCAGTCTGTTCGTTTACGATCCTCCAACGTTATAGCAGGAGTCTCAAAACAATCCAGTTGGCTAATAAAAACTGGATATTGAGTTACATCTACAGGTAGGTCAGGTACATATATTTCAGGAAGAGCTTGCTTGATACGATCTCTTTCAGATGGATTATCATCCAAAAACACAACAGATTGCAGACCTAGATTGAGTTCTTTTACAATTTCAACAACATTGGCAGCCTTGTCGTTCCAGTTGATTCGAATTGAAGAAAAATCCTTTTTTTTCAGAATCATTTCCGGATGCTGTTCTATCATTTCTAGTGCTATCGGTTCGCTGTTTTTACTGCAAATAGCCAGAATGACACCTCGGTTACTCAATCTTTGCAATTCTTGCTGAAAAAGCTTGAAACTCTCACCGACGGGATCAATCCCCCCCAGTTTGATGTTGTCAATGCCATCGTCGCCAATAATGCCACCCCAGAGCGTATTATCCAGATCACAGATAATTAGCTTTTTACTTTGTCCGTATAGACCACTAACGATTGATTTTAGCTCATTGGATACAAAGAGAAAAAAATCACGCGAGAACTGAATTTTCCCAAGTGCATACATTTTAGCATCGTAACTTTTTTGTTGGATTGCAGTATACCAATAGTTAGAATCAAGAATAATAACATGATCATGCTTTTGTAGTCGTTCTGAAAGACGTAGATTCATTTGCATAAGTACATTACTTAATCCTACATTGTGCTTTAATGTCATCGATTGTATCCAACGGTAATGAGGTGGGAGGGACCAAGACACAACAAAAATATGTTTGGCTTTTCCCTCAGCCCTGATAATAAGCTCGCAAAATTGATCGACTTCATTAAGAACATCACCGATATCAATTTCCTTATATTCCAGCAGTTTATTAAAAGAAGGAATTACTTTCTCAGGACTTGTCCATAAAAGCAATATATCCTTTTTTTCCGACCATACGGAGTGATCAGAATTCATAAGAACCTGATTCACTTGGTTATAAGGGGCCTCTGTCACTTCTAACGTCAAATCCTGAAAAGGTCCCTCTAGAAAACGAACCATCGGATTTAGATTAGAATCAGAGAGGATTAATAGTTTATTTTTTCTCATTTATTTTCTCCCCCATAAATCAAGGTTCAACTTACTTCATAATGGCGACACTACCACATAAGTCACTTATAGGCGTGTACTTAACACCATGTTCTCTGCAATACTCTCTAACCGCCTGCTTTACACCATGAAATCGAGTACTGTTGTAGTCATGGATTATAATATATCCTCCATCTGACATCTTAGGATAGAAAAATTTTAGGCCTTCGAGAATAGGCTGATACAAATCAACATCAAGACTAACAAATGCAAAAGTTTCATTCACATCACTTGCTGTTTCTGGAAAATATCCTTTTTTCACAATACAATTATCTTTAAACGCCATCTTTTCCAACACTAACTCCACATCCGAATTGCAAAATTCTCCAGCAACCGAGTTTGAAAAATCCCCTTTATTCTCGTTATCAATATCCTTTTGGTCAAAACCGCTAAAGGTATCAAATAAATATAATTGGCGATCAGGAAAAATCCGGTTAATATACTTAGAAAATTCCCCCTTAAACACACCGAGTTCTGCTACACTTCCCTTTACTCCACACTCATTTATTTCATCAGCAATTTGCCGTAATAGAGCCAGCCTAGTGTCAAATTTCAAACTCATATAATAGTCAATAATTTTTTCCTTTTCAATCGATAACTCTTCAGTGAGTTGCTTGTACACTGATTCTCCGTGAATATTCGCTATAATTACATAATCGAATTCAAGCTTACAGATTTCATTAGGAGCGACGACCGATTTGGACAAAAATTTCGAGCCTTGTTTAGATACATCGTTGTCTGCAAATGCAATAACCTCGAATTCATCACTTAATAGATAATGAACACGAAGTCCCCCGTCACCTGCACCAAAAATAACTACTTTTTCTTTATCAACCAAATCTCACACCTCTTCTTGAAATAAATATATTAATTGAATAATTGCTCTTTATTTATGCAAAACATGGCTGTGCTAATTGAGTCCAATATTATATTTATCGAAAAAAAGCTTTCATTTGGTTAATAACAAAGCTCTGCTCATCCACTGACATATTTGTTCCAGAGGGCAAACAAACTCCCTTTTCAAATAGTATTTGGCTAATATCCACACCACTTTCATGAGTGAAATATACGGCGTCCTTAAAGAGTGGCTGTAGATGAAGCGGCTTCCAGACTGGACGGGATTCAATGTTATCTTTGCCTAGATATCCTATTAAATCACTAACACTACTGCCTAAGATTTCAGGATCTATTGTCATTGTTGTCAACCATCGAGTAGACTTGCCAAAGCTTTTTTCCGGCATAAATTGTATTCCATCAATTCCTGATAGCTCATATCTGTACTTTTCAAAGACTTCTCGTTTCTGTTGAATGCGCTCATCCAACACACGAAGCTGTCCTCTTCCTATGCCAGCCAAAACATTACTCAGACGATAATTAAAGCCAAGATCCTCATGCTGATAATGTATTGCCTTTTCCCTAGCCTGCGTTGCATAATGCCGTGCTCTGCTCAGAGCTTCTAAATCATCTGAAACCAGCATGCCTCCGCCAGAAGTGGTAATAATCTTATTTCCATTAAATGAAAGAATACCGAATTTCCCAAGCGTTCCACTCATTTGCTTGTCGTAAGTTGCTCCGAGTGATTCCGCAGCATCTTCTACAATTGGCACCTCGTAATAATCACATATTTTTTTCAAGCGATCGTAGTCTGCACTCTGTCCGTACAAATTGACTATGACTACAGCCTTAGGCTTTTTCCCCTTATCTGCATAAGTCTTCAATGCTCGCTCTAGTGCCTCAGGGGACATATTCCAACTGTCCGGTTCTGAATCGATAAAGACAGGAATTGCACCTTGATATAAGATCGGGTTAGCACTGGCAACAAAGGTAAGAGAAGAACAAAAAACAATATCATCCTTTTCCACACCAAGCAATATCAAAGACAAGTGAATCGCTGCTGTTCCAGAACTTAGGGCAACAGCACCTCCACATCCTAAGTAGTTTGCCACCTCTGATTCAAAAGCGTCTACATTTTTGCCCAGAGGGGCAATCCAGTTCGTTTCGAAGGCCTCTGTGATATATTGCTGTTCAAACCCGCCCATATGCGGTGAAGATAAATAAATTCTATCTCGGTTGGACATCTCATTTCATCCCTTATCCTTATAGGTTTTTATTACTTTGGCCGGACAACCCACAGCTATGACGTTCTCTGGCAAATCGCGGATGACACAAGAAGCAGCACCAACGATGGTATCGCACCCTACACGAACACCAGGTATAAGACTTGCACCTATTCCGATATGAGCACAGCACCCAATCTGAACTCCGCCTGCCATATGTACACCTGGGGAAATGTGTACAAAATCTTCTATCCGGCAATCGTGGTCTATGGTAGCTGCCGTATTAATTATGGTGTGCTCTCCAACGTAGGCGTCAGCATTAATAACTGAATTAGGCATGACAACCGTCCCCTCGCCGATAGATGCGCTCGGTGCGATTACAGCGCTCGGGTGAGCAGCAGTTCCAAATTGGACTGTTGCTGCTTTTAATTGACTCACAATTTTCATTCTGATTGTATTGTCTCCGATTGCTACAATGAACAGCGCTCCGGGATACTGAGATAATAGTTTGTCAACCTGATTAATGTCCCCCAAGACTGGCAACCCGTTCCATTCTTCTTCTTTACAAAAGTCATCAAGAACTCCAATGATTTTTTCACCACAAGATCGTAAAATATCAACTATGACCTTGGCATGTCCTCCTGTTCCAAAAACGATATAGCTCAAGGCCGACCCTCCTTAATAGGTAATTGTCTTTTGAATAAGCTGCTTCGACTTGGATGTTCGTTTCAATATATCCACGATATGAGAGCTTGTGTTATCTCTACTGTATATATTGTCAGACGCTTCAACAATTTGCTGGAAAGGTTCAGACATTGCATACTCCAATGCAGACATCAGTTCGATCTCATCGGCTTTAATATCTATTGTGTTTGCAGAGCGCTCCCTACCTGTCTGACGGGTCCCAATGTTAATGACTGGAACATGAAAGGAAGCAGCCTCGATAATCCCCGAAGAGGAATTTCCAATGAATACTTTTGCATTTTTCAACATTGTCAGATAATCAAGTTGCTCAAAACTGGTTACAAGATGCATCTCACCTCTTGCAGCAAAACGATTATATACATCAACGATAGCATCAGCTCCAGCATCCGAATTAGGCATCACACAAATAACCTCATTCTCTCCAGTCAAAAGAACTTCCAGCATCTTGCCAAGCTTGCTCATATCCACCTCTTCCGTGGTGACAGGATGGTAAGCAAATAACACATAATCGTTATCTATATCCAGATCGTATTTACGTTTTGTTTCCTCTAGATCAGGCAAGGATGTATTCATCATCGTTTCAATTCTCGGAGCACCGACTACATGGATTCTCCATGGTTCTTCCCCGAGCCGGATTAGACGCTCTCTGCTTCCATTTGTCGCCACGAAATGAATGTGAGCCAACTTACTGATCGCATGCCGAACAGACTCATCAATCGTGCCGGATACTTCGCCACCATGTAAATGAACCAGCGGAATGTTCATGTGAGAGGATACAATCGCGGCTGCAAGCATTTCTCCCCGATCTCCCAGAACAACGACGAAATCTGGCTCCAAAGCTTCTATGGATTGCGTCATGCCCATGATTGCTATTCCGATAGAGCGAGACATATTGGCATGAGTTGACCCTTGCAGCAGACAGTCTACCTTAGCAGATACACGAAATCCGTCCTTATGAATAGCGTCCAATGTATATCCGTACTGTGGGGATAAATGCATTCCTGTCACCAACAGATGGAGCTCCAGAGCATGTTCATCCTCAATAGCCCGCAAAACCGGGTAATATATCCCATAATCAGCCCGTGTTCCGGTAATCACCAATACTTTCTTCATTGCACATCATCCCATGACAACAAATAGTCTTCATGTACATCCTTTAAAAGCTGCTTGCCAACTAAATCAGCATAATATTTAGGAGCTATTCCCGTTCCTGGGCGTTTGATGACTAGATCTTCTTGAGTTATCGTCTGGCCTGCCTTTTTAGGTGCTGCCATCACAACACTCTTTCTTGCAACAGCTCTGGTGCTTTCCTCAGAGGGCATACACCTTTTAGTCCCATCCCCCAGAGCCTGCTCTACATTACGAATCGCAACAACCATTCTGGAGAAATCAACAGGCTCCAGTGAAGCCTTATGGTCAGGACCTGGAAGTGATCGATCCAACGTGAAATGCTTTTCAATAATTCTCGCTCCCAATGCTGAAGCCGCTACAGCAATCTCAATACCAGCAGTGTGATCCGAATATCCTGTGACCTTCCCAAAAGCTTTAGAAATTGTATTCATAGCCAACAAGTTAACATCTTCCAAAGGTGCCGGATAGTCGGAAGTACAGTGTAGCAATAATACTTCACTTTTTTTGAATGCTTGTAATGATTCTCCAATTTCATCCAGATTAGACATTCCGGTAGATAAAATAATTGGACGCTCATAGCGATCGAGCTTCTGAAGAAAGGGAATATTGTTCATATCTCCCGATCCAACCTTGAATGCATCGATATCAATTGAATTCAGAAAATCGGCACTTTCTTCATCAAAAGGTGTAGAGAGAAAGTCTATTCCTTTATCCTCACAATACTTTTTCAACAGAACAAAATCATCAAAGCTTAATTCCAGCTGTTTTAACATGTCCAGTTGGCTCTCGGTGGAGTTCGTATTTTCTGTCTGGTAATCAGCCTTTTGGGCGTACTTGGTTACCAGTTTTTCGCTTTTAAAGGTCTGGAACTTCACCGCATCGGCACCGCACAAAATCGCCTGATCAATACACTCAAATGCAAGCTCCAATGATCCGTTATGATTTACCCCCACCTCTGCAATAATGTAGATGGAATGGCTGTCGTTATTTGATAAAAAGCTTTGCATGTTATACTACTCCCTCCTGTTACGGGGATCACTTGTGATTGGATTCTCTCCAAAAAAACTCTGCCATCTTCAAATCAAACTCGTCATCTATGTCAACTGATCGTTCTTTAGGCATAATATAACCGCAATTATGACGTCCAACCAGGGTGCTATGATTCATCAACAGATCTCTTTTTACGATATATATTGCTCCGTTTAGAACATACAATTCCTTTAGATCCTGTCTCCTTAAATGCTCCCTTTCACCTTCCAAGTAAGGCGTTAGTCGTCCGTTATCCATTTCTCTTAGCAGGTAGGGTTGAACTTCTGATAAAGCGACACTTTGTAGTGAATCAGCCTGATTACTCGAAAATATTGTATACGCCTCTTCAATATCCATAGCATTTCGCAATGGAGATGTGGGCTGCAGCAGTATAATAACATCAAAAAATTGATCCAGCGTCTGTTCATAAAATTCAACAGCATGCTTCAATACATCAATGCTTTTGGCCTCATCGGTAGCCAGCTCAGCAGGCCTTATAAATGGAACTGCTGCGCCAGCTTTACCTGACACATGAGCAATCTCTGCACTATCCGTTGTAACTACAACTTCGTCTACACAGCTACTGTTCAGCGCTGCCTCAATACTATATTGAATGAGCGGTTTATCATGTAACAATCTAATGTTTTTACCAGGTAAACCTTTTGATCCACCGCGCGCAGGAATAATCGCCAGACATTTATGATTGCCCATCATACAGCACCCATGTAAAACCCAAGCCATTTTTTTCAATCAGCTCCCGAATGGCTGTCTGAAAGATCTGCGGTGCAGTCTTCGAAGAATACTCTTGAGGAATCGCCTTTCGGAAACCTTCATATTCCTGCTCTGTTGTATGAAATGACGAAGGGATAATATACATTTGTCCATTCTCCAGTGCTCTTTCAGATTCCTCAAGCGTCATGAGTTCCTCATATAGCTTCTCACCCGGCCGGATTCCGGTCTCTATGATTTCTCCACCATAGGGTTTACCAACTGCCTCTTCATATGAATCAACCAAGCATTGGGCCAAATCCGTAATTTTGAGAATCGGCATTTTTAGTACAAATACTTCTCCGCCTTGCGAATAGTGCGCCGCATCTACGACCAATTGAGCGGCTTGAGGAATAGACATCATAAACCGAGTCATCTCTGCATGTGTGACCGTCACCGGTACCCCTTTAGCAATCTGATCACGGAATAATGGAATAACGGAGCCCCTGGATCCCATAACATTTCCAAAGCGGACACAAGAAAAGATGGTACGTTTGCTCCCTTTATACAAGTTGGCGGCAGAAATTAAACGTTCTGATAGCAGCTTCGTAGCACCCATTGTATTCGTTGGATTTACCACTTTATCTGTGCTGATGGCTACTACTTTTTCTACATTATGCTCAATAGCCGTCTCTATCAGATTTTGTACGCCAATAACATTCGTTTTCACTGCTTCCATAGGGTTATACTCGCATGCAGGCACATGTTTGAGAGCAGCAGCATGAAAAATATAATCCACATCCTCCATAGCATAACTCAATCTTTGCTTGTCCCTGATATCACCGATCAGATAACGGATATTCGTATATTCTTTTAATTCTTGCTGCAGATCAAACTGCTTGCTCTCATCCCTGCTAAAAATCCGCAGAGCTTTGGGATTATAGGATAAAATATTACGTACAATTTCACTTCCAATCGAGCCTGTGCCGCCCGTAACCAATACAATCTTGTTAGTAAACATAATGACCTCCGGAGTGTAAAACGATTAATTTATATATCTTTATGGACCACTGGTTCGCTATCTGTTTTTTTATCTAAACGGCGAATCGATTCTGAAAACATTTCTTCAAGTATTGGGATTTGTGTTGTGATATCCTCTAGCAGCTTACCCAGATGCTCATAGATTAGATCAGACTTACGCGTCAACTGATGTTCTGTTACAATCACAGGGAGCACCTGATCAAAACGCGCAATTTCGATAGGCATAATGGACTCAAATATAGGTGAGAACCAATCCCTGTTGGCAATCAATCCCCACATCTGCTCTATAGACTCCACCATACTTTGAGCCTTTGCTGGTTTAGTCCGGCTAAATTCGCGTATTTTTTTCATCAGCTTATGAATTGCTGCAATCTCAGAACGTACATTGTAAAGATCTCCGAGTGTCGCTATCAGCTTATCTCTGACATCCTGCACCTTATTCATATCAGCAGCAATATTTATTTTGTTTATCAAATCGGCAATTGCATCATGATCAACAGATTCTGATGCTAACAATTTATACATCTCTTCCATCGGTTCGTATGGAGCTCCCTCAATCACTGCACCATTGCGAGTTGAATTGATAAATTCAATCCTTGGAAGTGCCTTAATCAGATTTTCGAGTCCATTCTTCATCAGGGAGAAACTTTCGTCTGTAGTATTGTATGTCCCCTTTACATTAAGCACTTTTTTAGGTGCTTCCTGCACTATCTTATCTGTAGTTTCGGCTGCAAAATGTTCAATTCCATCTGCGTAGAATTTGTTATCAGGGAACGACAAATCCTGACCTGCAAGTATGATCCGTTTAGCCCCTAGATATGCCGCTGCTTGAATAGCCGTTCCTGCAACCGTTTCTGTAGGGGATATAAAGAGTTCCTCTTTACTGAGTCCAAAGAAATATTGTGATACAGCATCACTTTTCATAATACTATGGATTTTCCCTGCACAGTTCTGATCAGAGATTTCATAATAGGAGGAGGAAGTAAACAATAAAGGCTGCTCTCTCGTTTCAGAGGAAGCAAAGATCTTCTTATTGACTGAATGGCCATCCATTATTACAGCAAGGTGAGGCTGTATTCCATGCTTTATTAATGCCTGAATGCTGGAACCTGCTGAAATAATCAGTGCGTGAGGTCGTAATTTTTTCAGCCATTCGATATCTTCCTGTAAAGATGGGCCTGATGATACAACAATCACCGTTGCACCCTCAAAAGCGTGAAAAAGCCGCTCAATGGAAGGAGTGTATAGTACATCAGATAGATGATATAGAAAATTTCGAGTCCATTCTTCTCGAAAACGATTCTCTGTATGTTTATCTACCAAAAAGCTCTGGCGGTACTCCTGAAATTTTTCCTTTACTTCACGTAGCGTACTCATATCATCTGATAAATACTTACGCAGCGCAATAAACACTAAATCTTCCATCATGTAACTACTCAGCATATGAAACATCATATTGAGCTGAGAATCACCAACGGATAGCCAGTACAAATTGGGATGCCCCAGCAAAAGACTGAGGTCATACTCCGTCACAGCCTTCCGAAAAAGCCGCTCATCCGGCTCGTATACAAACAACCAGTGATTCGGGTACAATTCGAGGAGATCAACAATGCTAAGTCCCCTTTCAAATCCATATACAAAAAGGATCTTTCCGTTTCCAATTGCTCCCTTAACAGCATTAAGCCAAGCCGTATCCCTTTCAAAGGGCTCAGTAAACAAAGGTATAGATAAATCATCATTCGGCAAACTATTGATTTGGGTTGCAACATGAGGAAACCTCTGCTCTAGAATTGTATGGTTTATTTGTAGTTGAGACAAGGTAATACCACCGTTTCGCATTAATATTTGTTAATTAGTATATCGGATTTACTCTTAATGGAATGAAGCTTTTCACAGAAAATACCCCATTCTTAAATCGAATGGGGTACGCTCCAAAATGCATTTTTATTTGCGATGATCAATAAACAAACTGTCTACAGAATAAGCCTGCTGGTATGCATGCTGCTGCACACGAATGGCTCCACGTTTCTCCATCCAGTGACCTGCTTCATCCTTAAGTGCATGCATACGCTGTAAAATTACCGAATCGTGACTTAGTATATCACGAATTTTCTGCTTATTATTTTCCGTTATCGACGGCTGAAGGGACTGCATCTGTTCTACAATGCGCTGCCTTTGATCTGCAAACTGTTCAAACTCTTCCTCACTTAAATTCATAAGGTTAGATAACACTGCTTCTGTCCTATGTTGCAGTTCTTCAAGGAGTACTTGCATATTAGGATCTGCCATTACACACTACCAACTACACCAGGCATTTTCATGGCTTCCAACCAAGCTTCCCGTAGGTCAGTCAAATGTTCCAGCACCTCTTGTGCCGGAGCGGCTATTTTATGAACATTCGCCTCGATCAGTTCATGCAGCATATATTCATACACCCGCAATAAGTCATGGGATATTGGATACTCAAAATTCAACGCAGATATCAACTCGTGTACAATAGCTTGTGCTTTACACAAATTATTATTTGCTTTCTCGTTATCCCTATTCTCTATCCCCTCAATCCCCGCACGAACGAAACGAATAGCCCCATCGTACAGCATAATCAGCAGTTTAGGCTTGGATGCAGTTTGTGCTTGAGTCTGCCGGTATTTCTGATAGGGTGTATTGATCAATTGTAAAACCTCCTTTATGACGACATGCCTGTAAGACTAGAAGAAGTATTATTATACTTGCTTATTGCCGTTTCCATGGCGGTGAATTTTTTGTAATAGTTAGTTTCAATCATCGTTAGACGGCTGGTCATGTCACTAATTCGACGGTCCAGACTCGTTAATTGCTCTCCCATTGTGCTCGTAGAAAGAAATGAAGCAGTTAGATCCTTACTAACTTTTGAAGTACCAGCTGTATCGGCCATTCTTTGCAGTGAAGTATTCGAAATCTTTTTAAGTTTAGCAATAACACCATCTTGCTGTGTGTATTTATTAGTTAGCGCGGTACTTGGATCCTGTTTCCCAAAAAAATTCGTGATAATATCCGGGTCTTTTTCAACCGCTGCACGCAATTTGTCTGCATCCAAAATTAGCTTGCCTTTCGTATCATACGTCCCTGTAGTGATCCCAAGCTCAGACATCATTAATGGCTTATTCTTACCATTTGCATCAACTCTGCCAATATCTACACCTTGAATCATGGCATTACGCATTTCAGATAATGTATCCTGCAGGATCGAATCGTTTCTAAGCATGCCACTCTTGGCCTTGGTTGTCCAGAGCTTGACTTCATCATCGCTCATACCGGCTTTTTGTTCCGTCGTAAGCGGAGTATATTTTTTATATCTCTCCTCACTTACCTTGCTATTGAGTGTAGCGAGAACATCATTATATGCATCGACAAAGCTTTGAATATTCTCGACAATCTTATCGGTATCTTTGGTAGCCTCTATTCTTGTCGCAGCGCCACCTGCTGTCTTAAGCGTAATATCAACGCCATTTATTGTGAAGTTATTGGAAGACTTCGTTACGTCTAACCCATTTACCTTTAATACAGCATCGGTTCCGTTCGTTGAGGATAGTTTAAATTCGCTACTAATTTGAGAATCAATATTGAATGCTTGCGAGCCGGTAGTTTTACTTGTTAATGACAAACCGGATTTAGCATCATATAGGGCGGTCACCCCTGTCTTACTGTTATCGTTGATTTTTTTGACAAACGATTCAATGGTTTCATTCGCATCCACATCAATGGTAGAACTACCAACCTGGACCGTTCGGGCTGCCCCATCTGCGAATGCCAGTTCACTACTGGCCTTTTCAGTCCACGTACTGTTTGAGACAGATCTTGCGGCAGTAGCCAGATTTGTTACCGAGATATCTAATACTCCACTGGCGGACGAAGAAGCCGATGCAGTCAACGCGTCACTATTACCCGTCACAGTTACTTTCTGCGGATTCATTGAAGCTGTACGATTTAATATACCCAGTTTATCTTGTAGAAATGAAACAATTTTAGTACTGGATTCACGATAGTTTTCTCGTTTCCATTCCATTAATTGTTTTTGCTGATTCAGCTTATCGAGCGGCACACGCTCAGCTGTCATCAGCTTTTTGACCGTTGCATCAACATCCATACCCGAGGCAAGGCCAGTTATTCTGGTTACCATAATTGTATGTCCCCCTATACTTTTTTATCGATAATGATTCCGGCAATCTCCATCATTCTAGCCGCTATATCAAGAATTTTCTCAGGAGGTACCTCACGAATCAAATCTCCCGTTTCCTTGTTCATCACTTTGATCATGATTGCATGTGTCTTTTCATGTACGGATATTTCAAACGTCTTCTGCGGGCCTTGAATAGCATCAATTGCTTTCTGTAGCTCCAAAACTGCTTCCTCATGTGTCTGCTGTTTCTGCGCGGCACCACTTCTATTGGCTGTTTGGACAGCATCTTGTACAGAATTTGTTTCGGCATCTGAAGGGGCTTCACGTTGTATTCCTGCTGATGGCTGAATCGGCAACAAACTCCCAGTGCTAGGGGGTATCATCGAGTCCATACAATAACCTCCATTAATAATATTAGACACAATAAAACCGTTCTGTATTTGAAATGCCAATACATTATATATCGGTAAATGAGTGCAAATATTTATGAAAAAATAAAATAAAAAACAAAAAAAGATCCTGCGATAAGCAGGATCTTTTTTTGTAAACTTATGTCGTTTAAAATTAACGCAGCAACGACAGTACGCCTTGTGGCGCGGAGTTTGCTTGTGAAAGCATGGATTGGGAAGCTTGCAGCAAGATGTTGTTTTTGGACAGAGTAACCATTTCTTTTGCCATGTCAGTATCACGAATACGGGATTCGGAAGCTGTCAGGTTTTCTACAGTTGTGCCCAAGTTGTTGGAAGTATATTCCATACGGTTTTGCATAGCACCCAGGTTCGCACGTTGCTTAGCAACTTTTTCAATTGCTTTAGTTGTAGCAGACAAACTTACTGCAGAAGTAAGACCACGGATATCAGTGGAATCGATACCTTTAATAGTAAGAACGAACGCGTTATCATCAGCTTGGATTTTAACGCTTCCACCGGAAATCGCAATACCGTTGAATTTAGTGTTGGACAGGATTGCATCAATTTGACCGCCCAATTGACCAAGTTCTGCTTTGATGTTGGATTTATCGCCAGCGCTGTAAGTATCATTGAGTTGTTGAACGCTCAGCTCTTTCATACGAGTCAACATGGAGGATACTTCGTTCATTGCACCCTCAGCTGTTTGTGCGAAAGAGATACCATCTTGAACGTTGCGTTGTGCTTGTTCCAGACCACGGATTTGACCGCGCATTTTTTCGGAAATGGAGAGACCAGCAGCATCGTCAGCTGCACGGTTGATACGCAGACCTGAAGACAATTTTTCCATGTTTTTACTTGCTGCTGAGTTGTTCAATTGCATGTTACGGTGTGTATTTACTGCTGGTAAGTTGTGATTGATAATCATTTTTATATTTCCTCCCTGAAATGGTTTAATTCCCACGTCCTTGTGGTATAAGCGTCTTCACAGGTCGGCCGCCCTGAAGAATTACCGCTCTAAAATATATATCGACCCTATGATGAGAATTGTTTATAGCATTTCGATTTTTTTTGAAATATTTCTTAGTAGTCTACGACTTGGTTATTTCGATTTAAAACCAACATTTTATACATGATGACTTTATCCAAGTCCGACCTGTCCACAACTATCCTTAAGCCATCAAACTTCCGAAATCACCTGATTAGAGATTTTCGATATTACGATAAACAGTTGAGTGTATGGATATATCAATTTACTGTTCCAGATAATTAAGCATAAAATCTAGTCAATCAAAGGCCGACACTTTACTTGTGTCGGCCTTTCTCAATGAATGTCCACCGCTATGACTAGCAAATCAGGACTTTCTCTCTTTCATATCCAATATAGCACTTTGAATGGCATTGGAATCCATAACTGCACATTGATTATTTTGCTGAATAGCCTCAAAAACTTCTTTTCGATAGATATCAATATCCTTAGGAGCAGAAATACCAATTTTCACAGTATCCCCTTCGACGGAAAGAACAGTGACAACAATATCATTCTGAATTACAATGGATTCGCCCTTTTTACGTGTTAATACCAGCATCAGGACTCACCGCCTTTGCTTAACTCTGTTCCATTCCATAATGGATGCTTAATTGTATAGTCTGTATTCTGCAAAACAATTTGCTTTCCTGTATGCTGTTCCACGTTAAAAATTAAAGGTGCAAGCAAATTAACCGTTGTTTTGGATTGATCACTGTTCCATGTGCAGATACATCGCACTGCTATCTGTTCTTGACTGGTAATTCCAATATCCTCAAGAGCATCATCAGATAGCTCAAATTCATAATCTTCAAAGAAATCAAATGGATTTACGGTAATAAAAATAGTAGCAGGTTGCTCTACTGCACTGAAAAGACTAAATAATTCATTATGCTCCTGTAGTTGAAATTCCCGAAGTTGTTCAAAGCCTGGTATTCCTTTTGGAAACACATAAAGAACGGTGCTGGTATCTTTGTTTTCTTCTTCAATTTTCTGTTTTGGGGTCATTAGTAACTCCTCCTATAAATAGTAACAAAAAAGCTACGGACCACTCGTCCATAGCTTCAAGTAACAATGTCAAAGATAAAAATCAACTCATAAAGTCCATCAAAGATGGCTGCATAATCTTGGCAGATGATTTCAAGGCAGCCTCATAGATAGTTTGGGCAGACGTAGCTTGAATCATCAGACTAGCAACATCTGCATCCTCTGTCTTGGCTTGAAGTGTCGTCAAATTCAAATTACGATCATCTAAACGGGCTTGTACCAATTCAACCCGGTTCGTGCGTGCACCTACTTCAGACAAACTTGTTTGCATTTTGGTAAAACGGGATTCAATGCTTGAAAGTTGACTTGATATTGCTGTACTATTCCCACTGGTTAATGCGGTGGATAATGCATCCATGACCTTAAAAACATTATCTGCATCTGTCGATTTCCCGAAAAAATCGCTGCCTGACGTATTTACCCGAAATGCATCTTGATCCCCGATCGCATAACTTACTGCACCTTGATCCGGATTAATCTGATCATAACTCGTGACCGTAGCTGATAGCTGATACGGTGCCTGATCATAATTTTGCCCATTGAAAACATACTTCCCACGAAGCTGGCTGTTACCAATATTCATCATTTGCTCTTTTAGTTGGTCAACTTCCAGCTTAATCGAATCCAAGGCGGATTGAGGAAGTGTTTCACTTGAAGCCTGAACTGTCAGCTCTTTGAGACGCTTCATTACATCACTGCTCTGTTGCATGGTGGTATCAGTAAAATCTAACCAGCTAACAGCTGCGTCTGAATTGGTTTTGTATTGCTCATTAGAAGCCAACTCAGCTCTGTAACGCAGTGCATAGGTTACCCCTACCGGGTCGTCTGAAGGCTTATTCAGCTTACGACCGGTTGAAATCTGATTTTCCAATTTATTCGTATTATTGTTATTCCGATTCAGGTTACTGAGCAGTTGCATATTGGTCATCCCTGAGGTTACTCGAATTGGCATACCTTACTCCACCTTCTCATTATACTAGAGACCTACGCGGCCTGTACCATTAATCAGCTTATCCAACAGTTGGTCAAATGTAGTCATGAACCGAGAGGCTGCACTGTAGGCATGCTGAAATTTAATCATGCTCGACATTTCTTCATCCAAAGACACCCCACTGACCGACTGACGGTTCATGTCCACTTGCTCGGTCAACAGCTGTGCATTTTGCGATTGGCGCTCTGCTTCCTTGGTTTGGACGCCCAATTGTCCTACGATTGAACTGAAAAAGTCATCTACCGTGGTAGTCTGGGCTTGAGTGGTATTAAAGCCAAACTTCACATTTTTCAGGTTCGCCATAGCCAATGCCAAAGCATTGTTACCTACGGTTACCTTCTCATTCGCCGTACCCGTTCCATCTACTCGCAAAGAGCTGGAAATTTTATTGGGATCATCTTGAATATCCTTATTCAGCGTAATATTACCTGCTGTAATGGCAGCCCCATCTTTGGAGGTAAAGAATGCCTCACCTTTTTGTGGTGTCGTGCCACTAAGCGTGTATCCTAGCTGGTGAAGGCCATTAATCCCTTGTACAGTTACTTTTAAATCAGCCGTCAAGGTTCTATTGTTATTCGCATTCGAGTAAGTGACTGCTGTGTTATTGGCACCCGAATTCAGTACCGTTCCCTCGGGTAGAACTGTACCTGCGGGTAAAGTAATTTCAATGTTGCCATTCGCCAGCGTATTAGCCAACTGGTCCATCTGACTCTTATAATCTGCTACATATTTATCCCGGGATAGAATCATACCGTATACTTCTCCGCCGGTTAAAGTCCCCCCCTGATATGCAGCCTCAAGACCAGCCGCTGTAATAGCTGTTACCTCTGTACCCGCAACAGCTATTTGTCCGGCCACCGTTACCTGATAGCCGTTATCCAACTGAGTTACCTGCACATTCGCAAGTTTGGACAACTGATCAATCGCATAATCCCGCTGATCCCGCAAATCATTCGGGTTATCTCCAATTTGTTCCAACTTATAAATATTACCGTTCAAATCCGCTACAGACTGCAATAATGAGTTCATTTCAGTTGTTTTTAGTGTAACGTTACTAGTTAAATCAGAACTAAGTGCATCCAGCTGTTTGCTGGCCTGATTCATAGCATCTGTCAGAGCAAGCGTAGTCTCTTTTACAATTTTGCGATTCGTGACATCCTGAGGGTCTTGACTCAGATCGGACCATGCATCCCAAAAGTTATCCATGACCTTGCGGATCCCCGTATCCGAGGGCTCGTTCATAATGGTCTCAAGCTTGTTCAGCGTATCATAACGGATATCCCAGCCACCTTGAGAAGAACTTTCGTTACGGTACTGGTCATCTAGAAACGTCTGACGAACACGCTCAATAGCGGTAAATTCAACCCCTGTACCCATCTGACCTCTTACAACAGAACGGTTCAAACCATATGCCTCCATAGATTCAGAGGCTTTCATACTGACCACTTGTCTGGAATAACCGGCTGTGTTGGCATTTGAGATATTGTGTCCGGTTGTATTTAATGCTGCGGTTTGTGTGTTTAAGCTTCTTTTCGCTGTTTCTATACCATGAAATGTTGAGACCATGTCTTCCTCCTTTAATTAGGCGCGTGTATCAAATAGTCCCGCTCGTACAGCTGATGCACTTTTATCAGCCGGGCGCTGGTAAGTCGCCTCCGATTCCGCATAATATGACATACTCTCAATGGAAAAATCGATATAGGAAATCGCCTGCTGTATAAGCTGTTGATTCAACTCATTTAGTTTCTTCAATTCCTGAAGGGTATCCGCCAAATTTTTTTGAATATGAAGGAGCCGCTGCTTGTCTTCTGGATCAAAAACGAGACGGGATAATTCAGTAATATTGAGGTTCAACCTGGACTTAATGCCACGTTCCTGCAAAAATGCATATGCAGCCTGCATACGCTGTTCATCCAACTGCTCAATATATCTGGAAAGCTTCGATTCCTGATTCATGACAGCGATAAGCTGTTCCACACGATTGGAGATCAGCGCATCTTTTTTCTGCTCTCCCAATGAAATTAATTGCTGATGTGACACCCTGAGTTCCTCCAACACATCAATCAGGCGCACTAAAGGCATATCCTTCACCTAGCTTTCGGAAGACTGCTTGAAGTAAGGCAACAGCTTCTCTGCAATTTTGTCAGCATCCACACGGTAAGTTCCAGAAGCTACTTGCTGCTTAAGCTCCTGAATCTTTTTAACGCGGTCTGCGTCACTGCTACGGTTCAGCATTTCCATCGCTTCCGGGGAAATCGAGACCTCGTCCTTGCGACGGGATTTCTTTTGTTCCTCTTGGCGTCCTGCTTCAATATTTCGTTGATATGGGTTAATGGCTCCGATGCGGTTGGTCTCGTTAATTTTCATAACTTCCACCTTCCTTATTTATTTGAAATGGTCAGAATGTATCAGACGACATAGCGTCGAACATGGTTCGTATTATGTCTTACTTCTTTATTTTGTGCATGGTTGCTGAAAATAAAAAAACCGATAAGCTCTATAAAGATTATCGGCGGTATTTGAACCTTTTTGAATAGCTAAATTCGTTTTTAATTCCCTTGTACTACTTTCCGCGAAGTTTATCAATCGCACTGTAGGTACCTGAACCCATACCATTACTCTGATCCTGCTTGCTGCTTTCGCTGACGGCCTGATGCAGGTCTTTGGTCAGGCGTGTTCGACAAGAATCGCACATATGCCCTTCCCGAATCTGTGTCCCGCATACCTCGCAAGGATACGTCATATTAGGGGCATTAGCAATGGAAATACGTCCCTCACGTATAAAGGTTGTAATTTGCTTAACGGATATCCCGGTAGCCTCCGAAAGCTCATGCATATGAATCCCCTTATTTTCACGTATATATTTGACGCATTGCTCGTATTCAAGCTCAATTTCTTTAATACAGTTTTGGCAGATTCCCCTAACATTCATAATAAACAGCTTTCCACAGCGAGGACAGTTATCCAAGTTCATCCTCTACAGCGCCCCTTTCCTGTTTCCGATCTTGTATTGGTGTATCCTTACATTACCTTATACCTAAGAGCCTCGTCTAGCGAATATTTTTAAAAAAAGAAGGGATAGATTTTACACAAATGCACATTTTGTACGATATCATAATAAAGGTACAAAATACTTACGGACTCTGATTAGGTAGTGCAACGAAAAATCTAAGCATTTAAATACCAACTAACGGGGCCATAATCTAACATCAAATCTTTCCTCATATATATAATGATATGCAAATGGCATGTAACCTAAGGGGACAAAAGATTACTCCCAATTGCATGTGTCTGTTTATTGTCATACAACGCTCAGGTTTTTAGATTAAAATAAAATAAGCGCCATTCCTGTTATTTCGGGAATAGCGCTTCACTATAGTTAAAATAGCTGTATATGATATAAATGGGTGTATATATGCAAATCAAAATGAGGGGAAAACCGGGCGAAACAATCTTCAGAAGAATTCAAGTTCACCTGTGCCCCGAATACTACTAAATAACTGCTACAAATCCGGGGGAACGGTGCCCATACGAATGCTCCGCACATGGAGTGTGGGTATTCATTATATCAATGAGACTAACATCATTCCTGGTTAAAATCTATCTGAAGATACGTGTAGACGCACCATTGAAAAATTGCAGCCAAAAAAACATACTATTTCACAAATAATTATTCAAAAAAGCATTGTTTTAATAGATGCCTTCCCGTATACTGTAGTCAAACACTTGGTTTAATAAAAAACATTTATTATGAATTTATAATGAATTATTTATTAGTGTTTGCTTGCGGAACTTGCAGTTCTTGGCCTACTTTAATCAGGTTGTTGATTTTAAGCAGTTCTTCCACAGTTACACCATATTTTTCAGCAATGGAAGTCAGCGTATCGCCATCTTGAACACTTACTGTGATTGTATTTACAGTAGCCGGTGTTACAGTTGTAGTAGCTGGTGTTGTAGTTGTTGCTTGATTATTGTTCTCAGTAGCTGGTTGAGCCGGTGTTGTAGTTGTGGCATTTCCTGTTCCGAAGACTTTAGCTTCAAATGCTTTTTGTGCTGCTTCTTGTTGTTCTCTTATCAATTGGTCCTCTGCTTGTTGTCTTTCATACTCAGAACCAGACTGTGCGGCGGATACTTGACCTGTAGCAAGTGGACTCAACAGAGATACTGCACCTAAACTAATTGCCAACATGCTAGATACTGCTACCTTTTTTATTACGTTTTCCATGATTTTTTCTCTCCTCTTTTTAAGTTGAATTTTAATTAACTGCTTTACTACTGAGCGAGACACTCCCAATGTCCGCTCTCTTGTCGTTAGCTAGTCATTTATTACCAATCCATGTTAGCTATCAACAGATAGAAATTGTACTCCTATTTTCCAAATAAATCAACCTCTAAATTGAAATATTCTGTTTTCACCCCTCACTACCTTACTTTTTGTGCGTGTCTATATTTTTATTATATACCTCTCTCTATCTCGTTGTCAAATCTTGCTCATTGTGCGGTTTAAAAGGCTTCTCTGCTCTAGCATTTGGGCTTTTCTCGGAACGGTAAGAACTTTGTTCCCTGGCTCCAAACCAAAACTCTCGTAAAGGGGACATGAAATTCAGGCTTATGATCTAGCCAAAGTCAGGCAAAAAATGGCCATATGTATACCCTCTTCGGATGCCTTTTCCCCTAAAACACGCGCACACGCTTGTAAAGTACTGCCAGTTGTATAAATATCATCCACAAGCAAAACAGTAACATATTTATGATTCTCCATTTTGCGTTGATACTCAGCGTTTAAAACAAAATACTTAATTAACTCCGTCATACCTGGCACAACAGAGAACGCATTATACATCGTGTCTGTGCGTTCTTTTTTTGTTTTGAAGCTTTGTTTGCCAGTATCTTGCGGACGAGCAAGTAAAGGTAAAAAAGGCAGCTTATTTCGCCTGGCAAGCTCCTCTGCCAAGATCTGAGCCTGATTGAAACCTCGCTCTGCCAGTCGTGTTTCACTTACAGGAACACATGTCACCAAACTCACGCTCCGCAGAGACTGATTGAAACGAGAATATTCCTGACCAGTAAACTCATGCCTCATAGCCTGATAAGCCCGATGCATCATCTCGCCGAGCAGAGGACCATACTTTTCATTTCCGCGATACTTAAACTGCCCAATCCATTCTCTCATGATAGGCGTATAGCTAGTCGCACTCCGATTACACACGTAGTAACGTGCTGCCCGGTCAGGCCTTACACAATCAGGACAACATGTCGGGCGTCCACAATGAACACATCGAATGTTGTGGATCCAGGGAATTTGAGAGGAACAAAAAGTACAAATCCCGGGAAACTCGGAAAAACTTTCAGTGTGAATTCCACAAGCGATACATATTTCCGACTGACGCTGAAGTAGCCAGTTCAAAAAAAGTTGGGTTCTGCGCATCATTTTCATACAGAATGCACCTTTCCTGGTAATCTACGTGTCAACATTGCATCAGGTTTCACATTTTCAAAAAAACTTTTTTTTATTTTGCACATTTAATGTTTTACCTCCTGTAGATAGCCCTTTTTTCGCGCTAGTGCATTCATGCGCTTAATTTGTCTAATCGCCCTCTTTTGGCCACGAGTCCATTGGGAAGATGTGAAAACGACGACGCCACATGGGTCTTCCTTCGACCTTCCTGCTCGACCAGCCATTTGTACCAGAGAGGCTTCATCAAAAAGGCTGCTATTCGCATCCAGTACATACACATCACTCCGTGGAACCGTCACACCGCGCTCCAAAATAGTGGTTGTGACCAGTACACGTATTTCAGTTGCCCGAAAGGAACGTACCTTAGCGCTTCGTTCTTCATCCTGGGATGAAGTGCCGGCAATTGGGATATCAGGCAGACGTTTGATCAACAATTCTACTAGAGATTGAATTTGTGAGATTCGTGTTACAAACACGAAGACCTGAGCGCCGCGGTGTATGGATACGAACAAGCGCTGAATCAGGGATTCAGGAAGCCGCCCTTTTTGCAGCCAATGCTTCACAGGAGTAGTCTCCAAACGGAAGGGGACAGGCAGTGGATGACGATGAAAACGAACGGGAACCTTGGCGTGCGGTAATAGACCGCGTGCAGCCTCTTTTTGCAATAGTAGCGGTGGAGTAGCAGACAAATAAATGAACTTCCCCTCCCGCTTACACACAGCCTGTGCGGCAAAAGCGAGCATAGGATCATTGTGATAAGGAAACGCGTCAATTTCGTCAATGACAACCAGATCAAAGGCCTGACGATAGCGCAGAAGCTGATGAGTCGTCGCAAGTGTCAGCTGTCCCCTTTGCCAGCGTTCATCACTGCCTCCATAGAGCGTCACCATACTTACTTGGGGAAAGGCAATTGCCAAACGGGGCGCCAATTCCAGTACCACATCCCGACGCGGTGTCGCTACAAGCGCCGACCCTCCAAGCTCCAGCACATGTTGCAGGAGTGGAAACATCATTTCAGTCTTGCCTGCGCCAGTCACGGCCCAGAGTAAAAACCGCTCTGCCGCAACATCAGCCTTGCCGCCGAAGCCAGGCAAGTGCCATACACCTTCGCCAGTTGTTGGCGAAGAATGCCCGCTGCTGCTGTCGCGGGCAAGAACAATGCCCTGCGGCGCAGCAGCAGGGCTTGGCCCCCGACGTGTAGCCATGCCACGCCGCAGCAGTTCGCCCGCCCGGAGCCAAAGGCTTTCTGGGCGGGCGTGCCCCCGCACCCCACCGGGTGGTGCGGCCAAAAAGCGCAGCGCCGCTTCGGCGGCGGCGCGTTGCGCAGGGCTCAGCCCCCAGCGCTCAAGCTCCGCGACCGGGGCTGCGTCCGCCGTGCGCGACACGGCGGGTTTCGCTGCACCGCGCAGCAGCAACGAGCACTCACGGCTGCGCCCCAGTGCGAGACACGTCTCGCAGTAGGCGCACGCCTTGCTTCCGCACGATGCACAGCCCGTGCGGTACATCGCCCCGCTGCCGCAACGATTGCAGCGGAGATCACGCGCGGCGGACCGACGCGTATATGATGCAAGGCCAGCAGCAAAGCTGAGCCGACCTTGCAGGTACGCGAGCTGCGCAGCTGAGCGCCAAACGTTCTCCAGACCCGGCGCCGCCTCAGCCAGCAGTGCTTCAGCTTCTGGAACGAGCAATTGGCGTCCTGACAGCACATCAGCCAGCACATCCGCTTGTCGTGCCACACACTCCATATCCAGCTTTTCAATTTCACTGTTGGAATGCCTTCTTTGCTCAAGGTACAGTACCCCTGTCGATTTTCGTTCCTCACTCTCTCTCCCACACATCATGTTGCTTGCATGGAACCGTTGTTCCTCCAAATTGCGTTCACTCTCCATGTCGGAAGTCCAGCCCTGTACCTCATCCCAAATGCTTATAGCATCGATTCCTCCGCTCAGATACTGATTTGCGTCAACAGGCTCTGCATTTAGCTCGTCCTTTAGCAGTACGAGAACGTATTGCCGCCATTGCTCCCTTGTCCATCGCTTCATGTTCGTTGATCCCTTGAACACTTCACACAGCTTTACGCCCCAAGGCAATGGGAGCTCTCTCCCTAGCATCACCCATTCTTCGACAGCATCCTCCTGTCCATCGCTCCCTTTCAGCCACCATGTCATATCTACTCGAATATCCACGGATAGGCGGATATCCCATTTCCCCTTATACTTGACTGCATATACCGTAATTTTCATTTGGCATTCCTCCCAACCCTCAAATGTTTGTTTTTCTCCCTGTCTATATAACAAATAAACAAAAAAAGCACACTTCCATGGCTCATAGCCTGAAGTGTGCTTCACATCATTCGGATTTCAGTGAAATCCATTTTATCTTGCATATGCAATTCCGTGTAAACATTTATATCCGGTTTTGACCGTAATGTACACAATACTTTGTCATTAACGAACAAGGGGAGCATCCACCCACGGGTTGACTGTTCTGAGGTCAATAACAATCTGCTTTTCACCGCCTGACTTCGGTAAAACCGGGTTTCCCGGTGAAAAACGATATGAAATGACCGAAACATCCATATGGCTGTAACCTATCATCCGTGTAAGGATCGGCAACGTATCGTCCACGGATTCGTCATCCAGTACCGTCACATGCAGCGGCTTACGACGTAACCAGGCAAGTATGCTCAATGAACGCATCACCCACTCCACACGTTCTCCGTCATTAGAAGTAATGACAATATAACGGGTCGGCCGTTGATCCGTAGATAACGCACGCACTTCATCGCCATTGAGATATCCCTGAACAGCCTGTCGTATATATATAAGATGCACGACTGCGGCTCCCAGACCATATATAAGCAATATCCAAACCAAATGAGCCATCACGAAGGTTCCACCTCCTCCTATAGCGACAATATATGCCGTATAGCAGGAAGAGGTGTCACGGTTATGTACTGGGGTTCAAAGACTACACCTTACAGCGTAACCCATCCGTATTTGATGGAGTTAATAACCGCTTGTGTCCGGTCATCAACCTCCATTTTTTGCAAAATACTGCTGACATGGTTTTTGACCGTTTTTTCACTAATGAATAAATATTCACCGATCATCTTGTTGCTCTTGCCTTCTGCCATTAAGCGCAGCACTTCAGCCTCACGACGGGTCAGCGGGTTATTTTCACCTGCGACGAACTTCACGCCAGCTTCCTTGGTATGACCTTCAGCCATAGCCCCGGTTTCATTCAGGTACGTCATCCGACGGAGCTGCTGAATGAGTTTACCCGTTACCTTCGGATGAATAAACGCATACCCTTCATGTACAGAGCGAATCGCGTTAATGAGAGACTCGGCCTCCATATCTTTTAACAGGTAGCCATTAGCTCCCTTGCGCAACGTCTCAAATACATAGCTTTCATCATCATGAATGGACAGAATGATCACTTTGACATCCGGGAACATCTCTCGCAGTTTTTCCGTTGCCTCGACACCATTTTCAATAGGCATATTAATGTCCATCAGAACGATATCCGGCTTCTCTACATTACAGAACTCCAACACCTGGATACCATCGCCACATTCGCCGATGACCTCAATGTCGTCCTCCATATTCAAAATACGTTTAAGTCCTTCACGGAACAACTGATGATCGTCCGCCAAGAGTACTTTAATGGGTGCGTTACCAATTTCCTGATTTTCCATGTTGTTACTCCTTTCCCTTTTCCACGTTGGTTGGGATATGAATCACTATCTTGGTGCCTTGATTCTCAGCTGATTCGATCTCCATTCTCCCCTCGAGCAGTTCAACCCTTTCCCGCATACCAATCAGACCAAAATGTCCATGATCTTTGCTTTTCTGCTGAAAAAGCTCAGGCTTAAAGCCCAGACCGTTATCCTGCACCACGATTTTTACAAGCTGCGCCTGATAAGTAATCTCAACAAGCACATAGGTAGGATAAGCATGCTTGGCAGCGTTGGTCAAAGCTTCTTGGATCAGGCGGTAAATGGCTGCTTCCATCGCGGAAGAGAGACGGTGTTCCTTGCCCCTTGTTTCAAAAAGCGATCTAATCTTTGTTTTCTCTTCAAAATCCTGCACATATTTCCGGAGCGTCGGAATAAGTCCCAAGTCATCCAGGGCCATAGGACGCAGATTGAAAATAACCTTTCGCATTTCCTCAAGACTGGAGCGAACCTGTTTCTTCAAGTCTACTATTTCGTCCTGAACCATCTTAAATTCCTGCTTGGCGATCATTCTTTCCACAATTTCCGTCCTAAGCACTAGATGCGCAAGAAGCTGTGCAGGTCCATCGTGAATTTCACGGGATATCCGCTTGCGCTCCTCTTCCTGGGCTAAAATAATTTTCAGACCAATAAACTGTCGGTTTTTGGCCGATTCGATGATCCGCGTTACTTGTCCCAACTCACCCGACAAGTATTCCAGCACGACGCCCATCTGCGAACCGATGGTTTCGGCCCGCTCGACAGAGGCCTCGACACTTTTAGCCCGCTTTTGAAGATCATCTCTTCTGGCCTTGAGGTACATTTCCTTCTCGCGAAAGATCATCACATCGAGCTGAAGCTGTGTTGCTTTCTCATAAGCCTGCTTGATATCCTCTTCCGAATAGCGGACAAAGTCACGGCTGACCTCAGTCAGCCGAATACGGGACCGCCGATAGTTCATTTCCAGCTGATCCACCTTTTCAATCGTTTCTGCCGTTTCCTTTAGGACGCTCTGGAGTTCCTGATTTAATGTGATCAGCTCGGTCCGGGCCGTGTCCAAAATTTCGAACATCTGATATTTGCTGTTCTCCATCACCTGGATGGCATTCTTAATGACTCGGTCTATGATATCGGCTTGAAAGTCCACAAATGTTCTACTCCAATCCTAGCAATTCAAGTATATATCATACCATATCATGACTGGAGGGTGATGGTCTTCGTTTCTTGTTCCCATTTTACAGTCATTCCTAACTGCTCAGACACGAGTCTTAATGGGACTAAAGTCCTGCCACCTAACACAATGGGTGCTACATCCGTGCTCTGACGCTTGCCGTTCAGGACGACTTCTTTCTTGCCTACTGTTAAATCCATCAGCACACCGCCACGCATAATCGTAATCCGCTGATCGCCTGCGTTCCACTTGGCTTGCCCGCCAAAAGCGTCCAACACGTACTTGATCGGCACATACGTTGAGCCATTACGGGTCATCGGAGCCGCATCGATTGTTGTGGGCGTCCCGTTCAGGGTCATTGACTTTTGTCCGATAGTCATTTGAGCCGTTCCTTTTTTGAGTCCTTCGGTTCCGACCGTTCCCGGTGTATTAAAAGAAATATTATCAAAAGCGACATTGCCCGTTTTAGCACGCTCATCCTGACCTTCGGCCACATTGACTACATACAGGCGCTTGAGCTTCGCCGAATATGAAATATTCAAACCGCTCATATCTGCGTTAATGGTTTTCCAGCCGTTCCAGTCGATCGCTTTGGCCAGGTCTATATATGCTGTTTTGCCTTGGGCATCTTCCAGTTCCGCACGCAACCAGTTCAGGCTCTTATCCCCTCTAACATCAATCGAGATGGATGTAGCCGCTTGTTCAAGCGTTTGGCCAGTTGTACCATTCAGTTGGGCGTAAGCATACATTTTACCACTGCCGTTCGTCATGTCGTAGTTCAGCTCAAGCACTTTGGAATTGGCATGGTCGCCATCTCCTTGTACAACAGCCGCTGTGCCGGTAACGCCTTCCACATTCGAAGTAAAATCAACCGGATACGAAACATTTTCGAAGTTCTCCCAGTTGCTTGTGCTCGTCCCGCCGGCAGACAAGAAGACGACTGCGCTAAAACCATCGTAGCGACCGATAGCATAACCCGTTTTTACACCTGCATCCACCGTATTTACTGTAAGCTGATTATCCTTAACGCTTCCCTTAAAGCCGATAAACTCCCATTTGAGCGCATCTGACGAAATGTTGACGCTCTGGCCGTCTTTCGTCTTTGCAGTTACTGGAACCGCAATTTTAGCTCCTGCTGTAAGCGATCCTGTCCCACTGCCTGCGATAAGTGATGAAATTTCATCTGCTCCCAGCACAGTAACCTTGGTTGTAGTACTGGCTGAGCCACTGGACGCCGTCAACGTAGCTGTTCCTGGTTTTGCTCCCTTCACAACACCGCCACTCACCGACACCACGGACGGATTGCTCGATTTCCACGTCACTTGTACATTCGAGGTATCGAATGGATTGTAGTAGGTGTCATAGCCTTTAAAAGAATAGCTTCCGGTCTGGCCGATAAGCAGCGTTTTATTGCCTTTAATCGTGAAGCCTTTAAGCGTCCCTTTAGGCGCACTGGTATACACCCCCACACCGTTTACAACGCTGCGTTGCTCCGTACCGTATTCCGTATTGAACGTAAGCCCTGCTGTCGTATCTCCCAAATCGCGGGTTACCATCGTGGTGGAGCCGCCGCCATCCAGGTTCATACCCTTCCAGACACCAATATCTTTCATCAGCGTTTGCAGCTCACTCAGGGATACACCCACGCTGTTCTCGTTCTTCTCAACGGCAATGACGTAAGCGTAACGCTTGTCACGGGAATATCCCAAAGCCGTCCGCGCCCGCGTCCCGCCTATACTCGTTGTACTGCGGGAAAACGAAGTTTTCTGACCGTCATTCACCAATATGGTGTGTCCGCCAATCATCATCTGGAGATTGGAAGGATCCACCTCACTCCCTGTCGATTTGACACGAAGATGATAGCTGGTTTCTACCGTTTGTCCCACTGTCAGATGATCTTTGACATAATCGGCTGCTTTGCCATGGGTACGTAAAATATATCCGTCCTGCGGCACAGTCATATTCAATGTAGCATTATTGGAAATTTGCGTAACCACACCATTTTGCACCAACACCTCAGTAGGCGTTGTTGAGCTGTTTTTCGGCCGCTCAATTGCTTTCCAGGCAGATGTATAAATATACATAGCGTTGGAATGGCTGTAGCTGCTTCCACTCGTTTCAGGCGAATATGAAGCCTTATTCATCCCCGCTAAAGGGAAGGTTGAACCATCCCCGGCTTTTACTGTGCCTTCAAAGGTAAACTGCTCTACCATTGGGGAACCGTCTTTGGTTACTGCAAAAGCATACATCCCCGTTAAATCGGACGGAGTAGACATCAATACTCCCTTCGATACTTGTCCACCAATCGGGGCCCCCTCGCTGGAGGTATTAAAATAATCTCCGTTCACACCAGCGACTGCTCCAGTCTCTTTTGCCATACCACCTGTGCTTTGACGGGTTGTAAACTGTCCATTTTTCCCGGTCATAACATCCAGCTTGACGTATGGATTTTGCAAATCCACCCGGACGATATCAGCTAACGCTGTTCCTTTGGAGCCTTTAAAACGATATTTCATCAATGTTGCACCTGAAGTAATTATTTCTTCTCCCAGCTTTACAGTTGAAGCGGAAGCTGCACTCGCAATCGGCGCAGATATCCAGCCGTTTAACGGAATTAGGGCGCCTGTTCCGGCTACGGGTCCAACCCATAATACTCCCGCCAGCGTCAAAACAGCCCATCTTTTAGCGATCCCTCTGCCATCTACCTTCTCATTGCCTTGTCTCCTATTACCTAAAACCATATGGATGATAGCTCTCCCATCTTCATTGTATTCAAACGGACTTTTCCGATCATGTACTCTAAACTCTATCAAATAAACAAAAAAAGCCTCTTATGTTAATAGACTTATTATAAAGGCAAAAGTTACGAAAATCCCGTTAACTTTTCATAAAACAAAAACTATAAATTGACGAATGCATAATCAGCACACTATAATACACATGAACTCATTGGTTCAAATAATACTAATCAGTTCAAATCTAATTTTTGCAACCTATCGTGGAGGTTTGAAATCATGAATAAACAACGGGCACTCATCGTACTTACTTTATCCCTGAGCATTGTCATCGCTGGATGTTCCAGCGCGGAGAAAGATGCTAATCCAGGCTCAACTGCACAGCCAACCGTTGTGCGTACTGCAGTTGTCAAATCCTCTCCGCTCCATACTGCCTATAACTTGTCAGGCACTCTTCAGGCTTATGAGGAAAACACACTGGCTTTTCAAAATGGAGGCACCGTAGCCAGTGCGTATCTCACTGTCGGCACCGCTGTACAGAAAGGCACCGTAATTGCTAGTTTGGATGATGCTGACTACAAGCTTCAGGTGGCACAAGCGACAGCTTCCATCCTGGAGGCACAGGCTGGTATTGATAACGCGCAGGCTAATCTACAGGCTGCTACCTCTGCGATTCAATCCGCCGATGCCGGCATTACAGGAGCCAGTGCGAATGTTAATAAGATCAATAAAGGTGCACGTGCTCAAGAGAAGCAGCAAGCGCAAGCCGCTGTAGATAAGGCGCAAAGCGCTTATAACAAGGCCAAGACGGATAGCGAGCGTACACAGAAGCTGTTTGAGGCAGGCGCTGCTTCCGCGTCGGATAACGAGAATGCCCGCGTGAATGCTACGGCAGCCCAGAAAGATCTTGAGCAAGCCAAGGAATCCCTGTCCCTTTTGCTGGAAGGGGCTACAGCCGAAGATCATCAATCCGCCCAGGCTTCCTTTCAAGATGCGCTTGCAGGTAAAAGCAAAGCTCTCGCTGCCAGTGAACAAGCTGCGGCTTCCAAAAAGCAAGCCCATGCCAACTACGAAAAAGCCCTTGTCGCCAAGGGGCAGGCAGAACTTGCACTTTCACGCACCCGTCTAATTTCTCCTGCGAACGGCGTTATTTTAGGCAAGAGCGTGAATACAGGTGACTTGGTCGCTTCAGGCCAAGCCGTCTATCGCATAGGCTCCATTGACCGTCTCAAGGTACTGCTTCCAGTACCGGACAGTGAGATCAGAGATTGGAAAAAGGGGCAATCGGTGAATGTGATGTTATATGAAGAAAGCCGTCAAGGTACGGTTTCCAACATCTATCCTTCAACCAGTACCAATACGGGAATAGTTAACGTAGAGATCGTTATAAACAATCCACAGCGAGACTGGTTACCTGGTCAGGTCATTAAAGCTGCTCGACAGGTGACAGACAAGAACGGCATTCTCGTTCCCGCTGAAGCGGTCATTAACACGGGGAGCGAGCCTTTTATTTTCAAAGATATTAAAGGAAAAGCTGTTAAAACACCTGTAGAACTTGGCGATCAGGTTATAGACAATCAATTGCATATCGTATCCGGCCTTCGTGAAGGCGAACGCATTGTCATTAAAGGGGCAGAAAATCTGTTTGATGGAAATCCGGTTAAAGCGGAAGAAGGCGGCCGCCCATGATTGAATATTTCGTGAAAAAGCGAAAAATTACGCTACTGTTTTTTGTTATGCTTGTTTTAGTCGGAGCTTTTGGATTTTTCCAATTACCGAAGCAGGAAATGCCAGATGTCACCATACAGAATGCTATGGTAACAACAGTCTATCCCGGTGCTACACCACAAAAAGTAGAACAAACTGTAACCAAAGAACTGGAAAAGCGCATTAAGGAAGTTGAAGGTGTTAAAACGATTAGTTCGACTTCTGGCAACGGATTCTCCTCTATTTTAATCGAATCCAAAAATGGAGTTGATCCTCAAACCGTCTGGGATAATATGCGTAAAAAAGTACAGGATGCGCAAGCTGATCTTCCCCAAGGTGCTGAAACACCCGTTGTGAATGACAAGCTAACCAGCTCGTTTATCGGCTCCTATGCCCTGGTTGCTGATTCTCCTGCACCATTGTATAAACTAAATGATTTGACCACAACGTGGAAGGATCAGCTCAATACCTTATCAGGTGTATCAAGTGTCAAGTTCAATGGGCTTCCTGACCAGGAAGTACGCGTCCAAATCGACAATCAAAAGCTTCAGCAGTACCATCTGTCGTGGGGGCAGGTCGCACAAGCGATTCAGTCACAAATGGATCGGGTGCCTACCGGTGATATTGAATACAATGGGCGCACCTATCAACTCATTGTCCGGGAAACCCAAAAAGCCGAAGAATTAAATCAGGCCATCCTGACACGTACAGAGGCAGGGGCTCCTGTGTATTTGCGAGATGTCGCTACAACGGAGCTGTCACATCCCCAAGCAGAATATTTTGCCTATGTAGGGGGGAAGCCAGCCATTACGCTAAGCATTGGAGCAGAAAAGGGTACAGACGTCCCGCCTATGAGCGAAAAGGTCAATGTCAAGCTCAAAGAGCTGGAAAAAACACTTCCCAAAGGTGTTCGCCTTGAAACTCTTTTTGCACAAAAAGATCAGGTAGATCATATCTTCGAGGATTTAAAGCGTGAAACGATTCTTGCAATTGTGGCTGTTATTCTCGTTTGTATGCTGGGTTTGAATTTGCTTACCTCTGCTTTTGTCGCATTGGCGATTCCGATTTCGGTTGCGATTGCCATTATCTTTTTGCCCATGTTCGGCATTACACTCAATCAAATTTCCGTTGTCGGTCTGATCATTGTACTTGGGATACTCGTCGATGACGCCGTAGTGGTCAATGATAATATTGAGCGGAGACTTACGGAATTAGGAGAATCGCCTACAGATGCAGCTATAAAAGGAACCAAAGAGGTGATGCTTTCTATTTTGGTTGCCACACTGGCTACCATCTCGGCCTTTGCTCCACTGTTGTTTCTACCCGGAAATGTAGGGGCATTCATCAAGCCCATTCCCGCCATTGTTTCTCTGACCATGCTTGCCTCCATGATCATGTCACTCACCATCATCCCTATTTTCCGAGGATGGTATGAGAAACGCAGGCAGACTCGTCAACCTAAGGGTAAAGCTAAACCGGCAGGCTTGTTGGGCCAACAGATTCAGTCTTTAAACAAGCTGTATTCACAAAAGTTGATGTCCAAAGTCATTAAGCGTCCCTTGCTGACTGCAATGGCAGGACTCATGTTTGGAACAGCCGCTTATGGATTGCTTCCTTTTACATCAGTTGAACTCTTTCCTAAATCAGAGGACCCTCATGTCGCATTAAAAATAAAAATGCCTATAGGCACCTCTGTTATAGAAACAGACCAGATCGTCAAAGACATTGCAGGTTGGATAAAGAAGCAACCCGAAACCTCAAAGGTCGTCTACAGTGCCGGAGGAACTGCACCGCAATTATATAGTGACATTAATAGTTCGGGTGGAGATATTAGATATGATGAGACGGTAGGACAAATTGCCGTCGTCGGCAAACAAAATATTTTTGATCTCGATACGACAGTTAATGCTTGGGAACAGCATGTTAAAAAGTCCTACCCTGGAACTACAGTTACGACGTATGTTCCACGTCTGGGAGTCCCGGTGGGTAAGCCCGTTTCTATCCGGATTTCAGGTCAGAATCTGAATCAGCTGCAAACTCTTTCCCAAAAAGTAAAAGAGCAGATCGCCACAGTAGAGGGTACAACAGGCATCGTGGATGATATAGGAATTGAAAGATATGCACTGGATTTGCAGGTTAACAAGCAAGCCATGGATCAATACCTGGTAAGCTACACAGATCTGACCCGTACTCTGCTTCTATTAAAAGAAGGGGCTAAAGTTAGCCAATTTGATACAGGTAACGATCTGGTGGATATTAAATTGTATTTGAATCATAGCAGCGAGGAGCCCAGCGCGCTTTTCCAACAATTAAGTGTAGTCAATTCAGCCGGTGTGCAGATTCCGTTAAACCAGCTCGTACAGGTTAAGCCGTCATTTGCTATTCAGCAAATCAAGCATTACAATATGGAGCGAACGATTACGGTAGAAGCCGACTTGAACGGGCGAACTGCAAGCGAAGCGATGGTGGATGTAGAAAGCAAACTGGCACAAATGAAGTTCCCTGAAGGCTATAAATGGGAGGTAGGCGGCGAAACATCCGATCAGTCCACCATATTCGCGGATTTAGGAAAGCTGGCGATTGTTGTTGTCCTACTCATTTTACTCTTGATTACCATGCAGTTTTATTCTCTCTCCATTCCTATTATCATTATGACGACAGTGTACTTGGCAGCAGCCGGTGGAATTATTGGTATTTTCCTGACAGGTATGCCTATCGGATTTATGAGCATCATGGGAATTATCGCGCTGGCGGGAATTGTAGTGCGAAACGGAATTGTGTTAATTGAGTTCATCGAGGATGCCCGGCATGAGGGAATGGAGCTGAAAGAAGCTGTGATAAAAGCAGCCGCTGCCCGTTTTAGACCCATTTTATTGACTTCTCTGGCTGCAATAGTAGGTATGATTCCGTTAGCCCTACTGGGAAGCCTGCTCTTTAAGCCACTGGCGTTTACCGTCATTTTCGGATTGTTATTCTCGACGTTGTTAACCCTGTTTGTAGTGCCGTCATTGTATATGATCATGGCCAAGTACAAAATGCGCCGTCAACTCAAAAAACAGCAACACACGGTTATCACACACGATCAACCTTTGTAGTTGCATACTGAGAAGTACACACTGTCGGATTGAACCCTAGGGGGAAGTATGTATGGAAAGCAAAAAAAATGATATATTACAGGCGGCCATTCGGCTGTTTTCCAGAAAAGGCTACTATTCAACATCTGTTGAAGAGATCGCCAAAGAAAGTGGGATGGCAAAGGCATCCTTTTATAAATATTTTCAGGGAAAAGAAGAACTGCCTCTAGAAATGTGCATTATCCTAGAGAAAAATATTGAACAGGATATCCGGGCACTTTACAGTAAACCTGATCTCACTAATCATGATAAACTGCACGGTTTTATTGTACTCTATTTAAAAAATCTTGTTGAAAACAAGGTATATCTTATGATAAATATGCCTGAACCATCCATGCTCATTTTTCAGAATGAACAACTCAATGACGTCTTCGAACAACATGAATACAAGCTGTACAAATGGGTATGCGACTGCTTGATTGATGTTTTCGGACCCGACATTGAAGATTCTGCATGGGATATAACCTTTGTACTCAAAAGTGTTGTATTTGAATACATTCGCTTCTTTGCGGATCGGATGAACGATGAAACGGTTGAAAATCTTACTCAATTCATTATTTTCCTATCCAATTCCTTGGTTGCCAGCCTGAAGAGTACCGATTTGGCCCCTCATTTGTGGAGCAATCAGGGCTGGTTGCCTGAAAGCATTCTAAGCAACCCCTTTGGTCAGGGCCGCCAGATTAACGGCCTTCTCTACTCTCTGGAGGACAGCATTCTGCTGTCTTCTTGGAGTTCGAGTGAAAAGCAGGAATACCAGCAAATTGCTGCTCTATTAAAGGAAGAAGCTTTGAAAGCGAATCCTCAGATGGGTCTTTTAAAAGCTCTCTTTTCATATTTGGAGCAGCGGAAGGAACTAAAAAAAGTTTGTCATTTGCTCCAAAAACTGTTGAATCTTACATCCCCAACGGAGTAGGCGCTTAGAAATTCATCACAGCAATTCACAACTTAGCTTGTAGAATACATCAAAAAAGACTGCTCATATAAATCATGAGACAGTCTTTTTTTTGGTTATTGCTTATATTTGATAGCATATGGGAAATTACAGACCGGCTTGCACTCTCAGAGCGTCAGCTTTATCTACACTCTCCCATGGCACATCCAGATCTGTACGACCAAAGTGACCGTAAGCAGCCGTTTGCTTGTAAATTGGACGACGCAGATTTAGCATTCGAATGATACCTGTGGGGCGAAGATCAAAATTGTTACGAATCAGTTCAACGAGCTTCTCGTCGCTTACTTTCCCAGTACCGTATGTATCGACACTAATGGAAACTGGTGTAGCTACACCAATGGCATAGGCAAGCTGAATTTCCACCTTATCTGCCAATCCGGCTGCAACAAGGTTTTTCGCTACATAACGGGCAGCGTAAGCAGCGGAACGGTCCACTTTGGTCGGATCCTTACCGGAGAATGCTCCCCCACCATGACGCGCATAACCACCATACGTATCTACGATAATTTTGCGGCCTGTTAGACCTGCATCCCCTTGAGGCCCGCCAATAACAAAGCGACCTGTTGGATTGATGTAATACTTGGTTTGCTCGTCCAGCAATTCCGCAGGAACAACTGGCAAAATAACCTTTTCCTTGATGTCTGCCTGAATTTGCTCTAATGTAGTATCTTCTGCATGCTGTGTAGAAACTACAATGGCATCAATACGAACTGGTTTGCCATTTTCATACTCTACCGTTACTTGCGTTTTACCATCCGGGCGAAGGTATTTTAATGTTCCATCCTTGCGCACTTCGGCCAAGCGGCGTGCAATCCGGTGAGACATGGCGATAGGCAACGGCATCAACTCAGGTGTTTCATTCGTAGCAAAACCGAACATCAACCCTTGATCGCCTGCTCCAATGTTCTCCGTTTCTTTATCTACCTCAGCAGGATCACGGCTTTCCAGAGCAGCGTTAACCCCTTGAGCGATGTCCGGCGATTGTTCATTCAAAGAAGTCAATACAGCGCAAGTATTATAATCAAAGCCATATTTCGCACGTGTATAGCCAATTTCCTTAATCGTATTGCGTACAATGGATGGAATATCCACGTATTCCGATTTGGAGCTGATTTCACCAATGACGAGAACGAGACCAGTAGCTACTGATACTTCACACGCTACCCGTGCATTAGGGTCATTAGCCAAAAAGGCGTCCAATACGGCATCGGAAATCTGATCACAGATTTTATCCGGATGACCTTCTGTTACAGATTCAGACGTAAACAAATGACGGCCTTTTACAGACATGAATTTCAACCTCCCACAATTAAAATACATGAGGATTTGTATAAAATCCTGACATGGCAATGGCATTAGCCAGACACTCTCACGCCAACATGTGGCCGGAAAATGACTTCTATACCTGATTAACAAAAAATGAACCTTTTCCGGTAGGAAAAGGTTGCGTACAAGCCTCAAATGCCATGATATCCTATTTAAAACAAGGTGTCAATTCATATCACCCAATTACAAAGGGCCAAACTAAGACAAATTGACAAGAAATAAATTTCTCATCCACATGAGGATAGCCTTATTAAAAAAACGATTCACGTCAAAATCAGTTAAAAATTATTGCAACTTACAAGGTACCAAATTCAGATAAGCTGCGTTCGGCAGATTGTACCAATCGCTTGGTAATTTCACCACCTACAGAGCCATTCTGTCTTGAAGTCAAATCACGCCACTCCACATTTGTGCTTCCTTTAAACTCGCCCAACTCCGCAGCAAACTCACTGTCGGCACTCGGATGTATATGCGTATATTGGGGATTATAAACAGGAAGCCCAAACTCAGCAGCAATTTCATACTTCAAATCATTTAATCTGGCACGGCTTTCGGGAATCAATCGTCTTTGACCTTTTGACGCCATCGTACACACCTCCATCAATTGTATTTTCTTTCATGAAGTTAGTGTGCAGCGTTTGGAGTCAGCTTAGCCAAGAACAATTTGCTATCCCAAGCAGTATTTACGAAAAAGAACATTCCAACATACAATCTATTGGAGAGTATAACCGCCACGTACCATGACGACCAGGCCAGACTTCTGTCCTTCTTTTACCTGAATACCTCTTCCTTCTCTAGGAAAAGATAGTAAATGATTTTTCTCAACCGCCTGATTATGGACAATTTCTGTTCCGGAAGTGATATCAATAGCTCCACTGGCATCCATACTATAAACAACAGCATACCCGTTACGTAAAATAAATTCCGCCCCAACTTTGGCAATCAGCTTTTGACCAGGCTTTACATCAACAACCTTCAATTCCTCGGTCTGTTCCACAGCTGCGGAGGCTTTGCCTGTACTAGGCGCTCCCGAAGTTGTTGCGTTAGAAGGAGCGTTTGTGGTGGGAGCTGCTGAACTAGTCGTTTTACTATTAGTGCTACTTGCTGATACTCCACCTTTGATTGCCTGAGCGATTTTCTGGTCAACATAGCTTTTGGTTACAACTGGATCATCAGATGTACCTGGTTGTCCAGAGCTGGAGGCTCCATTAACAGAGTTGTTCATTAAGGAGCCTGCAACTATCCCTCCTCCAAGTAAAACCGCAGCCAGCGTTACTTTGTAGCGTGATTTCATGAAAATCCTCCTACAGCAGGTTAATGCATTGTGAAAATACTTTTGTATTCGTGATATTATTGGCTTGCTCCAGAAGAAGCACCTTGCAGCACCCATGGTTTATTATAAGCCATCTTCAATGTATCAATGCTCGTAACTATATCTTCTGCTTGCTGTTCAGCCGTGGTCACTTTCAGATTAGCCTCATAAACCTGAAGTTCAGTAGCTAAACCCACATCAAATTGCTTTTTAGCCATATCGGCCGCACTTCTAGCGCTCACCAAACCAGCTTGAATTTGAGAATACTGGCTTTCCAAGCCTTTAATGTTGTTATAAAGGGTTCTCACAGCTTCTTCAAGAGTTCTCTTTGTACCCTCTGTAGCATACTGAGCTTTCTCAACATCAAGTTGTTGAGCTTCGTATGGCGTATTTCCTTGAGTATTAAAATTGTAGAGCTTCAAGCTCAGTTCAGCTAAATCCACTTTTTGTTCACTTAACCAAATAGCCGTGCTGCTGGTAAGCACTTGGCTTACCTTAGTTTCCACATTATCTTTGAATTCAGAATAAACAGGTTTATCCTTCAATTCGTAACGCTGCTCTGGCTTGTAACCAATCACTTGATTCAAAGATACATATGCGCTATCCAGATCTTTTTTAGCCTTGTCTAAAGCAGCTTGATTTTGAGTCAACTGGTTGGTTGCTTGAGTCACCTCATAATCGCTCGACATTTGATTATCTCTTTTAATTTGTGCAACTTTCAGCTTGCGCTCAGCATCTTCAATATTCAAAGCAGCCAATTTAACGGCATTTTGCTTTTGAAGAAGCTTGTTATAAAGATCCTTTACATTGTATTCAATACCTTCTTTGGTCATATCCAGATTCTTTTTGGTAGCCTCATAATTAAGGTTAGTTTGAGCATAACCTTTGAAAGCTTTATCTTGTCCTTCGTCACCTGCTTCGGCAGGAACAAAGTCAATATTTTTGCCTGCTTCTTTCATGATTTTCCCAGCTTGATCGATATTCAGTTCTCCTGTTTTAACCGAGGTGCTATCAGCTATAGCCAGTTTAACTGCATCATCATAGGTCAAAGAAACATTATAGTAGGTATCATAAGTAACTTTAGTCACAGGAGATGTGAAAGGTTTACTGGATAAGCTGTTGGTTTGATCACCAGTAGTGCTTCCATCAGCTTGATTGGAAATAGTTACTGTCCGTGTAGCCTTATCCCAATTTACTTTGGCGCCTAATGATTGGCTCACAAAACGCAGAGGAACGAGCACTTGACCCTTTTGAATTTGAGTAGCTGCATCGAGTTGTACAGGAGCACTATTCTTGTAAGCAAGTTTAGAACCCACATTTAAAGTTAACGTATCATCATTTTTGGATGCAATTACTTTTTTAGCTTTGCTATCCCACTCCACTTGTGCTCCCAGGCTTTCAAAAACGCCGCGAAGAGGCACTAAGGTTGTACTTTGACTAATCACTGGGGACTGTGTATATTGCTGAGTTACACCGTTAATAATAACCTTTATATCACTTGTTTGAGCCCCTGCAAGATTGGCAAATGCAGAAGAAAGAACCAATGTGGAAAGTACCGCCACTCCAAAACGTTTCATAATTTCTCTCCTTTGTCAATAAGGCTAATAAAAGAAAAGGGCTCCAAAAGGAACCCTCTTCTCATCTAATTCAGTTAACTCAAAAGAGTTGCTCTTAAATTAGTTTTTGTTTTCAACAGTAACTGTTTTTGCAGTTGCATCATAAGTGATGGATGCATCCAGCGCTCTGCTCACCCAAGCGATTGGCAGTACAGTACGGTTTTTGTTAGTTACAGCTTTAACGTCCATACGAATCACAGAACCGTTAACAGTCAACAGGTTTGTGTTCAGTTTGATTTGAGCAACAGTGCTACCTTTGATCAGGGTAACTGTGGAAGTTGCTTTGTCAAACAGGATGTTTTGTTGGGATACACCCAGAGCTTCAGCTGCATAACGTACTGGCAAGTAAGTGCGTCCGTTTTCAGCATAAGGAGCTACTTCTGCTGTTTTACTTTGACCATCTACAGTGTAAGAAGTGCTTCCCAGTGTGAAGACAGCTTTGGTACTAGTAGCACCTGGAGCTGGAGTTCCAACAGTTGCGATTGCTGTTTCAGCAGCTGCAGTGTTGTTGTCTTTCCAGTTTTGAGTGTTGTCAGATGCGCCTTTGTATGCAGTGTAAGATACTGCGCTACCTTTCAGCTTAGCTACGATGTCGCCTTGAGCTACAGTACGGTCAACAGTCAGCTTAGGAGCTGTGATTGTGATTGTACTTGGAGTAGCACTTTCGCTATCGATGTAGAAGCTCAGACGGCCTTTGTTGCTTTCGCCGTAAGTATCAGTAGATACGCTCTTCACTTTAACGTCACCAGCTGTAACTTTCACTTCTGGAGTAGCAGCAAAGCGTACGCCTGTTGGCAATTCCAAGATTACTTCACGGCTACCATCTTTCTTAACGAAAGCTTCTTTAGCTGCTTCAGTAATTGTGATGTCGCCAACTTGTTGGTCGCCCAGACCGATTGTCAGGGTTGGTTTGGATGCAGCAGCCAAAGTAACAGCTTGCTTCACAGTTGCAACCTTAACAGTACCGCTCAGACCTTGGCTACCAGCAACATCAACGTTCAGATCGCCGGAGAAACCTGGTTGTGTAGCAACTTCAACGTTTTTCAGTTTCAAAGTACCTGGATCTTTAGAACTGTTAACGTTTTTGAAAGTCAATCTCAAAGTACGTTTGTCGGAATCAGTGTAAGATACATCTGCTCCACCCAAGCCGTTAGTGTTTTCGAAAGATCCGGAGAAGTTGCTTCCTGGAGAGTTACTTTCGAAAGTAGACTGCCAACGAGCACCTTCAGGCAAACGCAATGTTACAGTGCGGTTGTTAACAAAAGAACCAGCAACCTTTTCTTTAATTACGATATCACCAATTTTTTGCTCGTCATGACCAGCAAGAATTGTCGTTGGAGAAGCTACGGAAACACCGCCACCGATTTGACCATAGTTACCAACTACGAGAGAGCTAACGTCAGTAGTTGTGTTACCGGAGATACTAGCAGTAACATCGCCTTCTTTAGCGTTAGTTTCATCGTCAACGTAGAAGCTCAAAGGCAGGTTGAATGTTGTTTCTTTGCTACTTTTTGTTTTCAAAGACAAAGTCAGAGTGTCTCCATCAACTTTAGAAACTACATCACCAGATGTGATATCACCAAAGAGAATGCTAGCAGTTCCTGAAGCGTTCCATTTAAAACCGCTAGGCAATTTCAGTTTGATGTTATTGTTGTTAGCCAAAGCACCTGCTGTTTGTTCTTTAACTTTCAATGTTGCAGTGAAGTTGTCTGTGTTAGAAACAGTGTCCGCAGCAGACAAAGATACTTGACCGGAAGATACTACGTTAGCAATTGTAACTTCGCCGCTAGTCAAACCACTCAGGGAAGAAGCATCAATTGTAGCTTTTACAGGTCCATTGCTAGGTCCACTTACATTGATGTTAGCAAAGTTCAGATATACATCAGCACTATCTTTGGAGTTATCAAAGTTCAGTGTTACTTTTGCAGAGTTATCAGTCAATTTCTCAACTTTAATTGCAGTAGCATCATTATAGCCAGTAGATGCAGCGTTTTTATCCAAAGCGTTATCTTGTGCATCAAGATATACACCCAAGCCATAAGTAGCGTCAGTAGCAGAAGTAGCACGGCCAACCTGATAATCATCAGATTTACCAGCAGGTTTACCAAAATCAAAGCCTTTAGGCAAAGTAACAGTGAAAGAAGCACCGCTAGCAATAGAAGCTTGGCTAATACTTACTTTTGCTCTACCCAAAACAGCGTTATTTTGTTGGTCTGAGTTGATACTTGGAGTGCTCAGTGCAGTGTAGCTAGAAGCTGCATGAACTGCAGTTGGGGAAGTCAGTGCTGCGATTGGAGCTGCAACACCAGCAACCAATGTTGCTGTTGCCAGCACGTTGATCATTTTTTTATTAAACTTTGTCATAACCTTTTTTTCTCCTCCTTGAATATAACCAGAAATATTATTTTTGTCTTTTTGTCGGATCTTGTCACTCATCAGTCGTTACACCTCCTTTCCGAGCTTTATGAGAACCCTTATAAAATGATATCTGTGACAATATCACAGAAGCTTGGAATCTAGTTGAAAGAAAGCGTCCATTTATGACGTACTCCAGTATTATACAATGTGATAACAATGTCGTAAAGAATTTTTTTAGCGAATTATGTCTTTACGCTTTTGTACCCCTTGTTTCATACTCACCCAATTAGACGTAGCATGGGTTCGAAAAGTTGCGTCCGTTTCAAAAAAAATTTTTATTTTTTTTGAATATGTATTCCGCTTTCCTACAGTCATAATTATACTATTGAACCTGTTCCTCCGTCATCCTACAACTTTTACCTGTTCAACCTTAATGTACAAGAGTTCTCTTGCGCATTTATGGTAGTCCCTTAATGAGTATATTCACTGTACATTATCCATAGAATATAAAGGATACATAAATCCCAAAGGTACGCCCAGATTGAACACTCAAAGTAGCAGGTAATGACGGAGTATCAGCAATTTTTATAGCCTGCACACCCAGAACAAAACAAATTACTTCACTATATTAACCTTAGCACCGTCAGTAAGCAGGCTTATTCCCTTAACGGCAATGGTCTGGCCCTCGGTAAGCCCCTTGGTTATTTCAACCTCCTTGGCGCTTTCCTGGCCTGTTTGCACTTCTACCCGTTTAGCAGTAGCACCCTCAACCACATAAGCATACTTTTTCCCAGCTTGCTCTGTAACGGCGTCTTGTGATACCAAAATATTTTGTGCAGCTTCGGATTTCATATAAACATACACAACCATACCGGATTTGAACTCGCCAGATGGATTGGGGACTGAAATTTCGACAGGATATGCCTTGAGATCATTATCCATAACCGGATTGACCGCTGTCACTTTGGCCTCAATGCGCTTATCCAATGAGTCTACCCCTAGAGTTACAGTGGAGCCTACATTTAGCTTAAGCAGATCCTCCTCAGAAACGTTCACCTTGGCAAGGATAGGATTTGTATTTGCAATCGTAACAACGGTCGCCTGAGGACTGACCATTTGTCCTGTTGTACCAGTCACAACTGAAATGGTGCCCGACATAGGTGCTCTGACTACAGCGTCGACAAGCTGACTACGTGCAGTATCCAAAGCAGCCTTGGCCTGATTAGCCGAAGCACGTGCTACATCAATACCCGTTTTCTGTTGTGCAAGACGCAATGACTTCTGGGCATTAGTATATGTTGTCTGGGCACTTTCCTTGGATGTTTGTGCATTATGAAGTGAGAGCTGGGCGTTTTCCAACGCAGTTTGAGCTTTTCTGTGCGCTATTTGAGACTGTTCCAGGTCAGATTGCGAAACAGCACCAGCACTAAACAACTGCTGGTTACGATTTAGCGTATTCTGAGTATCACGCACGGAACTCTGGGCATCTACCACAGCAGTCTGCGCTTGGGTAATGGCATTGTCTTGCTGTACCAATGCGCTCTTAGCCTGGTCCACAGAAGTCTCTCCCTGCTGAACAGATTGCGCTGCTCCGCTTTCAGCTTGCTTCAAATTAGCAAGTGCAACCTGGTAAGATTCCTGAGACTGTGTAATCGCGTCCTGAAGGTCTTTCTGATCAATTGTAAATAAAATATCGCCTTTGTTTACCCTTTGTCCCACTGTCAAATTAATATTCAGTATTTTTCCGCTAATTTTCGGGGAAACCTGAGCCGTTTCTTTGGGCGCAAAGCTACCTACAATACCTGATGAATCCTCAATACTGCCTTTAGCCACTTTTGCTACATGGACCGGAATCGTTTTCTGCACCGCAGCCGGAGCGGCGGGGGCTTCCCCCCCACCGCAACCTGCCAACGCTACTGACAAAAGCAATGTCGTGGCAATCAGAGCACTTTTTTTATTCATTATATCTCTTCACCTCATTATTAAATGTGAACACTCTTTTGTTGCAGCTTTGCTTCTTTTTTGAGCTTTCTCTTCAATTTCCGTTCTTTACGCTTTTGTATACTATTGTCCATGATAACGTAGATTACCGGAATAAGAATTAATGTAATAAGAGCTGAGAAGGACAACCCGAACACGACGACAACAGCCATTGGAGCTTGTGTTTCGTTACCATTTCCTGTAGCGAATGCCATTGGAAGCAATGCGAGTACAGTAGCAAACGTGGTCATTAAAATCGGACGTAACCGTTCAGATGCTCCATGAATAATGGCTTCATCCCGATCCTGACCTTCTTTTCGGAGCTGAATAATGAAATCAATCATGACGATGGCATTATTCACGACCAAGCCGACAAGCATAATATAACCGGTCAGAGCCGATACACTAAGGCTAGCTCCTGTTACAACCAAACCAATAAGCACACCTATTAACGTAGGTGGAACCGAGAACATAATTACAAACGGCGTAAGCAAGGATTCAAACTGCCCTGCCATAACCATATAAATCAGCACCACGGATAGCAATATAGCTACTCCCAGATTTGTAAAGGACTCCATCATTTGCTCATTTTGTCCACCACCCGTATCGGCACTATATCCCTCAGGGAAATGAGTACCTTTCAGAAGAGCTTCTATTTTTTGATTAACCGTAAGAATGTCTCCTGCTCCGTCTATGTCAGCAGTAATCTGTACTTGACGTGTTTGGTTCTCGCGTGTAATCGTCTCGGGAACCTCATGCTTATCTATACTGGCCACTGATGACAGAGGCACATCGATCCCTTGTGCAGTTGTAATCCGCAATGTTTGCAGATAAGCCAGATCATGACGATACTCATTCGGCAACGATATTTTCACATCAATCTGGTCTTCTCCGGTACGATAGCTTGTAGCAACCGAGCCGTTAAAGGAGGTGCTCACAGCAGACAAAACTTGAGATGCTGACAAACCATATCGGCTGGCAAGCTCTCGATTAATCGTAATCTCATATTCCTCACGAGTAGAATTCAACGTACTCTTAGCATTGACCACTCCCGGTATATTTTTAACCTCAGCTAAGAGATTATCCGAAAGCTCCCGCAATACTTCTACATCATCACCCTTCAGGTTGATGTTTACGGCTGATCCACTTGATATCCCGCTTGAGGATTGAATAATAATTTCCGCATCGGGGATATTTTCGACTTTTTTGCGGAGCTCATTGACCACGGCATCAGTAGGTCGTGTATGCCCATCCTTCAGCGTAACATTAACCTGGGCAGCATTAGCAGATGTTGAACCGGATATACTTGACACACCGCCTCCAGAACCTACAGTTACTGACATTTTATCAAGTTCAGGAATCTTTAAAATTTCCTTTTCAATTCCTTGAACAACTTTCTCTGTTTCTTCCAACATGGTTCCATTAGGCATCGTTACCGAGACCGTAAACTCCCCTTCGTCAGTTTCAGGAAAAAATTCCGTTTTAACCATAGGAATCAAAGCTGTCGCAGCTACAAACATAAGTAAAGTAATAGCCAAAACACTTTTACGGTGATTTATCCCCCACTTGAGAACACGGCGGTATCCGCCTTTAAATTTCTCAAAAGCGATATTAAACCAGATAATCGGGTTAATTCCTTTATAGGTACCCGAAGAATATATTGACTCATCTGGTACAGTAGGCAACCAACGTGAACTAAGCATAGGTACAATTAAAAGCGATACTAGCAAAGCCGCAATATGAGAGAAAATTACGGTCAAGGCTAACGGCTTAAACAGCACGCCCGCAATTCCATCTACAAATACAACTGGTAAAAACACTACTATCTGTGCAAGTGCAGATGCCATTACCGCATTACCCACTTGCTTGGAGCCATCAATAGCGCCCTGCAGCATGCTTTTGCCTTCATGTCGTTGTCTAAAAATATTCTCGATAATAACGACAGCAAAGTCAACAAAGGACCCTAGCCCCAGTAGCAATCCACTTAATGAAATAATGTTAATGGTTTGTCCAGTGAAATACATCATCATAAACGTTGCTACAAAAGAAATTGGAATAACGATAGTTGCAATAATTGTAGAACGTGCGCTATTTAGAAATAGCAGTAACACAATAGCTGCAATGATAAGTCCCAATACAGCATGCTCTATTAGTGAATGTACAGAATCGCTAATAGGTTTGGAAGCGTCCGTGACCATCTCAAGCTGAGTCCCCGCAGGCAAGTTCTTACGGATTGAATCCAGACTTTCCTTCACAGAATTAGCAATGGCAAGTGTATTCCCTCCGGTAGCCTTTGTGACCGAAATATTAATACTTGGCTTACCATTGTATGTGGAAATGGTGGTGACATCATCCAAGGAATCTTCAATGGTTGCGACATCCTTTAATTTCACACTGCCTTTGCCCACAGTGATCGGAGTCTCTCCCATTTCCGAAACAGCTTTATATTCACCTTGAACCCTGATTTGGATCTCTGTATTACCACGATCAACAGAACCTGCAGAGCCGGCCACATTATTAGCTGCTAATGCCTGACTGATCTGATCTAACGTAATACCATAACTTTGCAGTTTGGCCTGATCTACAGTAATTCGAACCAACCGCTCTTGTCCCCCAGACAAACCGACCGAAGCGACCCCTGAAATTCTTTCGAGCTGTGGTTCAATGATATCCTCTGCAATAGGCTTCAGTTTGTTAACATCCTGATCACCAGTAAAGGCCAAATTAATTACAGGCGTAGCATTGAGATCCAGTTTCAAAACACGCGGTGAATTGGCAGCTTTGGGAAGTGAACCCCGAACACCATCCAATTTATCTCGCATATCCAATGTAGCCTGATTTAGATCTACTCCCCAGTTAAACTGAATCATGACCATAGAGGTCCCCTCAGAAGACTGAGAGCTAATCGTATCCACATCCTGAATGGACGATAGACCTTTTTCAATAGGCTTGGTAACCAATTCCTCAACTTCTGTCGGTGTCGAGTTTGGAATACTGGTCACTACCATAGCAATAGGCAGCTTCATATCCGGCATCTGCTCGACAGGAAGCCTTAACGAAAAAATACCGCCCCCGATTAACAAAGCAACAATTAACATAAATACTGTTACAGGACGGCGTATTGAAAACTGAGACATCTCATCACTCCCCACTCACTTCTTTATGTAGCATTTAAGCACACTAATCCTCTACTACGATGAAATAGGCGTAAAGTTTCAGATAAATGCGCAAAAAAACATATAAGCAAATAATAAACACATTTTGAGATAAATACTTAAAAAAAGTAGTTAATTTAAATGCATTTATGGTATTTCAAGAACAAAAACGGTGTAAACTTACCCATCAGCAATCTGCTCTTTGTTATTATGGCATAGGCTCTTAATCCCAGTCAAATAGCTGATTTTTAAAAAACATCCCTCTCATGTATATGAAAGGGAATTCCAATTTCACATGGAGGGATGTTCAATAAATTCAGTTTTTTAAGGATCTAGATTTTAGGAAGCAACTTTTTATCAGCCATAACTTTAGCTATGATAACGGCCGCATCTCCACGCAAGGTCAGAGATGTAGGATTAAACATATATCCTTTTTTCAGATCACTAGCATCAACAGGTGAACCCGTGATAAAGCCCTTCTTGGAAATCGCAAGCACAGATGCTTGTGCATAGTAATCAATCTTGTCTGCATCTTTAAAGGTTTTAGACAAGTTCTTCATGATCTTGTCATGATCTGTTTCCAGCTTCAAATTCAGTGCCTTGGCGATCATGACTGCTGCATCTTGGCGCGTGATTACATCTTCCGGCATAAAGATTCTTGGTTGCGAACCTTTTACAATACCGGCACGTGCGGCTGTTTCAATATAACGATAATCATAGAGAGCATCTGCTGATATCGTATTTGGAATAGAGACGTCATCAAAATGCTTCGCCCCGCTGAAATTAAGAGGAATTTGCAGACCTTTGACAATCATAGACGTGAATTCGCCTCTTTTAATGTAGCTGTCAGGTCCAAAACTATTAATTGGATCCATTGGGTTCATGACACCCTTAGCCAGAATGGCCTCAATATAATCTCTAGCGTACTTGTGCTTAATGACATCACTATACGTTTCTCCAACCTTAGCTACAACATAGTAGCCGAAACGATCAAACGGTACTTTAATGGTATGTTTCTTCGGATCCACCACACCACCAATGTTCTGCCAATCTTTAAGATCCGAATCAAAATAGAACACTGTCATTTGTTTCCCTGCATCCTGCGCGATACTGCTATCATACGTCAAGGTTAATGTTGCACGCTTGGATGGAACTAATTCATTAGAAGGATCACGCCAGTAGAAGTTTTTGATCTTACTACTATCATTTTGTGACTTGTTAGCCAGTTGATAAGGATCGGCACCATAAGTTACCGGATCGTAAGCATCCGTTTTGATATCATCTGCTGTACCTGGGTCAATCCAGAATACAGGACTTGACTTGGTAAAACGAGTCGGGAAGTCTCTGCTGAAGTATCTGCTTCCATCTGCAATCAAGCTCTGCATATCCGACAATGCTTTTTCAGTTTCAAATTCATGACGGTCCACCACACCATCTTCGCTATTTGCTATCGCAAAGTACAATGTATGACCGGAGAAAACCTGATTTTTGAATTGCTGCGGTTGATCATAATCCCGACGAATCAGACTAGTTCCCTTAGCAAAAGCAAGTGTAAGATTACCATCAAACACTTTGTGAGATGTTTTCATCGCTTCCATGTATTGCTCACCAGGAATATTAGTAGGCACATATTTAACCGTAATGGTCTGTTTCAGTTTATCTTTACCTTTTGTAACCACTACGTCAATTTTATTATCTTTGTTGGCCTTTAGACCTGTGACGATGGCTTTGTAGGTTGAAGGGTAATCAACAGTGCCATCATAATCAGAATCGAATCCCTCTTGAACTGCTGTTTCCTTACCTACCATAACACTATCTGCATTACTTGCATTCACAACCACTTGCACAAAGTTTTGATTCACGATTCTCTTTTCAGGAAGCGGACGCAAAATATCAAAAGATGTGGATTGGCCAGATACTTGCAGTCGGAACGTTGCAAATGGTCCGCTCTTGCCACTGTTGTACAAGGTAATGTTATAGGCTACTGGTGTTCCATCTTGCGGAACAGTTTGGTTTTTCAACACAAAGCTGAAATACTTTTTGTCCGGATGATAGTATACGAGCAAGTCTTTTAAATCTTTATTTGTAAATTTATCTGTAGTAGAACCAGAGTTGTATGCTGTCTTAGCATCCTCGGCTGAATAAAACTCATTATTCAGTGTCCAGTTAACCTCGCTATCATCCGATCCCTTAATTTCCAAAATATATTGATCCTTATTGGAAATATCACTTAGGGAACCATTGACCTGATCCGCTTTACCCAAATCAGCAATACTGAATGTACCAAATACATTGATATTTTTCAGGGATGTATTGTAATTGGTATCATCCACTTTAGTGAAATTAGCATCTTTTGTTTTCGGTGCAATTTCGCTATATTTCGGAGTACTGCTCAAGCCACTAACAGGCGTAAAAGGAATAATCCCCTGTGTGTTTGCAACTGGAATTACTGGAATATTGGTCTGTGTAAAGTTTACTTTTACCGTATTGCTATATTCAATACCCGGCTTGTACACAAATTTGATTTCATTATTCCCGCTTGCCAGTGCGTTGGCTGCGGCTAGTTCCGAGGAAGAAGCAAGCTTAAAGTCCGCCCCTGAGCCATCCAAATCAACCAATACATTATTAATATACAGGAATACATTTCGGTTACTTCCAGTGTAATGAATATCTGCTGTGTTGCTCACATCAAGCAATTTACCTTTAAAGTACCCCAATTGAGTCAGTTTATAGGTATTCAAGTTTGAACTGGAGGTATTCAACGGAATTTGTTGTCCGTCATAAATCGTATCATACTTCATGAATGGACCCTGCAACAGATTCACTGTAGCTTTAACTAACTTGGTCGAGTCACCATTCAGGTAAAAATTCAGTACATTCTGTCCTTCTTTAGGCAAAGTGTCTACATAAGCAACGACTTTCTTCACTTGTGTTGACTTGCCATTGATCGTCCGAATCACATCTTGAGACCCTACAGTATGAACCGTTACCCCGGAAAGCTCACTGATTGAAGAAGGTGCACCGTTAACAACGATGAACTCCATACCTACAGGAACAGATGGAGCATCTGTAGTCTTGTTCTTCATAGAGCTACCCGTTAACTTCATAGCTTCATCTAGGGCAGCTGCCTGATCAGACCCGTTTCCATTAATCCTGCTCAATAATTGATTATTAAAATCAGGAAGATAGTTTACATCATCAATATACGGCTGAGTGCTGCTGCGCAATGTAAATTGGACAGCCGATGGAGCAGGCGGGGTACTGCTATCACTATAAGTCAGACCCAAGGATACTCTGGTCAAATGATCCACCACTACCTCTGAAGGTACAGTCACCTGAAATGGATATACTTTATAACCATTGGATGTAACCACATTAGCAGTATCAATCGTGGCATCAATCCCACTAGCACTACCCACAGCACTGCCATTGTTACTCACATCTGTAAACCGTGCATTAATTGTAGCCACACCCGGATCGGATGCACCGCCTGGAACCAAAACCTTACCCTTCAAAACAACTCCACTCGTAGATGATACGGTAAAGTCAGGCGAAGTGGTCAGATCGGCCGACACATTCCCATCCATGTTCAGGTTCAAATCAGAAAATTCAGGTTTGCCCGTATAGATCGTAATTTCACGTGTAACCGTAAGAGCCTGAGTTCCGTTACCCACTTTAAGAGTCACTATATTTTTACCCGGACTGAGTACAACACTTCCTGTTAGTTTGTAGCCGGTATAAGAGTTAACTGTATACGTATTACTACTTTTTGCAGACGTGAGTGTCACACTGTCAGCATTAGGCGCTATACCTTGAATGACCACTTTAACGTCATCCGAACCGCTATTACCAGCGTCTGTCAGCACAGCAGTCTGGTTCTCTACTAACTGCTCGGTTTTACCGTTCAACGTAGCAGACAGATCATAAACCTTTGGTCCATCCTGGTACTCTACATAAATAGAATCCTTCATATCCGCCGAGTTTTGGCTGCTTTGGAATGTGATTCGATTCAAACCAGGAAACAGTTTAATGTCTGTAACTTTAAGCGTGGAGCCAGCGACTGTAATTCCGCCCTTTTGGCTCTCATTTTTATTTACTACGTTAAGAGTCGCTCCATTTTTGGAGAGCTGGAATACACTATATGATATCGTGCTTCCGTTCACACCGTTAATCGTTCCGTTAACTGTAATACGGTCCGTGTTTACCGACCTGGCTGAATCCACGTCATATTTTTCATTTGGAAAAATAAAATAAGTTCCCGTCGCAGCATGAGCCGTACCTACCAGGGCCGCCGGCACCAAGCCAATGATGAGACCAACCGTCAGCAAAATAGATAGCAATCGTTTCAAATCATTGTCCTCCTTAGATTCTGTCGCACCTTGGGGCACGTAATCATTCAATACCTTTTTTATCGGTAGCGAACATACAAAAAATTAGTAAATACGCAAAAAAGGAGGGAGTTTTTTCGTAGCGAAGAACAAAAAAGCCCTCAAACCCGCGGTATACCGCCAAGCTTGAAGGCTTACTTTTAAAATAAAAAAATTATAATTTCGAACGAGTCTGAGAATCTGGCTTAGCCAGCAGCCGAATCAAGGTGTTAATCACCGGACGTTTGGTTTTACCGACAAGACCAATAACCTCGGCTCCGATCTGCAAGAAGAACATCATAATACATATCACGACAAAGATAACCCAGTTCGCTTCATTAAGCGCGGCATATGATTGAATCACCGCTAATACACCGAAAAATGCAGCAATAGCGTAAATGATCAATACGGTCTGTCTGTGGCTAAAGCCCAATTCACGCAGACAGTGATGTAAATGACCTTTGTCTGGTGAGAAAATCGGTTTTTTCTGCAACTTGCGACGAATGATTGCAAAGAATGTATCTGATAAAGGTACGCCGATAATGATCAATGGCGTAATAAACGATACAATAGCGATTTGTTTAAATCCAAGCATTGACAGCATTGCCAGGCAGAAGCCCAAAAATAGAGATCCTGTATCACCCATAAATATTTTTGCTGGATGAAAGTTGAAAAACAGAAATCCGATAATGCTGCCCAGCAGAACCAGACAAAGCATAGCAACCATATAGTTGCCCATCAGAAGAGACATTACAAAAATCGTTCCGATTGCGATTCCCGAAACACCAGCAGCCAGTCCATCCAGACCGTCAATCAAATTGATGGCATTCGTTACACCTACAATCCAGAAAATCGTAAGCGGGATGGAGATCCAGCTTTCCAAAGAAGAGTATGCATCCTGAAAAGGCACATTCACAAAATCAACACGAATATCAAAAGCAAATACAACCATACACGCAACGGCAATTTGAGCCAAAAATTTCAATTTTGCATTAAGATCAAAACGATCATCGAGAGCACCAATCAGTGTAATCAGCGTTCCGCCAATCAGAAAGGCTGCGATAAAATTAATATCCCGTGAGGACAGCATTCCTTCAGGCACAAAAGGTAAAATCGCCAATAAGGACAAAAGAAATGCCAGGAAAATCCCCAGACCGCCAAGACGCGGCATAATTCGGGTATGTACCTTTCGGGCATTCGGCACATCAACGGCTCCAACCTTCACAGCAAATTTCTTGACGAGCGGCGTCAATAACAGCGCAAGTCCCAGTGCCATGATGAAACCAATAATATAGATCAATAGCATTTGATCATTCGACCCCCAATTTTAAAGCAATCCCTTTTCAGATGTAACCGCATTGAATTATACTCTGATCGAAAATAAATACCAAGCTTCATATTCTGGCAAATTAGCGGGTTTTGAAGGCAGATTCAAGCTATTTATCACACTTTTGTGACGTTTTCTTTTTCACGCATCACTTTCACGGCGAATTTCGGCAGCGCAAGCATTCTTTTGTAGCGACTTGGCTCTTTCAATAGCCTATACAACCACTCAGCTCTGAGCTTTTGGAACAATTTAGGAGCGCGTTTGGCTTTACCGGATATAATATCGAAGCTGCCGCCCACCCCCATCATCACAGGAACACCCAATTGTTCTTTAAATTTACCAATCCAGGGCTCCTGCGTGTCAGCTCCACGTGCTACAAACAGCAAGTCAGGATTTGCTTCACGAATAGCTGCAATCACCGCTTCATCCTCTTCCGGTCCGAAAAATCCGTCACGCTTGCCGCAAACCGTAATTCCGGGATAAAGCTCATGTACCCGTTGTGCAGTCGCTTGAATCACCTCAGATGTTGATCCGAGTAAATAAACTTTCCAATGATAGTTTTCTCCAGCTCCAAGTAATTCATGTAGCAAGTCAAAACCCGCCACACGTTCTGGTACTGGATGCCCTACATAATTTGCGGCCCAAACCACGCCAGTCCCATCCGGGACGATGAGCTCCGCCTGCTTCATCACTGACATGTACATAGGGTCTTCCAACGCTGCCATAACCATAATCGGATTAGCAGTGATCACTTGATGGGGTCGGCGAGACTCCACCGCTTGGATTAATACATTTAATGTATCTTTCATATTAAGCCTTGATACCGGAACACCGAAAATCGGGACGGTAGGCACATTCGTAACCTTATCAACTGTCACTGTATCCATCATCCTTTGCGACACAAGTAATTAACGATATGCTGTGCCGGTAAGCGAGCCTCGCTTTTTAACAAAGCAATTGCCGCTCCCTGGCTCTCGATCCATTGGCTCCGCTGATCCAGCAGTCGTACAGCCTCATCAGCCAGCTTTTGACCATTCAGCGCTTCTGTGGTGCCTACAGGCTGGCTACCGACGCGGCCGAGGAAATGGTCAATTTTCGGATCATAGGATATCCCCAACGGGGGCACCTGATGAGATGCTGCATAAATCAGACTGTGCAATCTCATCCCGATCATCAAACTGCAACGACTGACTTCCAGCAGCATCTGCTGAGGATCGGTAACCTGCTCGCACATGCTGACACGGCTGCCCGTTTCCCTAATATCCCCCAACAAATCCATTACCATCCTAGAAGCCTGCTCGTCGTCTGGCAGATGGAAAGGGAAAAAGCGCAAATGCACGCGGCGCCCGGCAGCTAATTTCTTCAAACCATCTGCAATTGCGGTTAATTCACGACGCTCCTTGTCCCAATAACGTACGGACACACCAACGATCGGAAGTTCATCCTCCCCTTCAGCAGCCACTCTGTTCAAACCTTCGGAATTGGAGGGCAATGGAAGACCCATCACGGGATCGGGAACGACCTCAACAACAGGGCGTTTTAATTTCATGGTGCCCAGTAGCGCAGCAGACTGTTCATCTCTTACAGATACATATTCGCAGCGCTGAAACACAGACCGGATCATAGGGTAAAATATCTTCCGTTGCACCGGACCAATGCCTTGAGCATACACAAACGTCGGCTTTCCGGCCCACTGAGCCAGTTTGAGAATCGCCAGATAATAAGGAATGCTTTTGGCACTTGTTGCGTCCTGAAGCAAACTTCCGCCGCCGCTGATTAACCCGTCACTGTTTTTAATTGCTCTCCGAACTTCTCCCAGACTCATACGCGGTACGGCTTCTACTCCGTACATCTTCTGCGTCCAATCGGGGTCCGAAGATAGCACAACAGGCTTAACCGTAATACCTGCCTGACGGCTTTCCTCCTCTAATGCTGTCAAAATCGACTTGAGCACTGCCTCGTCTCCACTATTGCGAAAGCCATAATAACCCGAGATTATTATCGTTTGAACGGTGGTGACCATTTTTTCCAACATCCTTCCAGCACTTGCCACACGACAATTGCAATAATTCCCAAAATCAGACCAAATCCCAATCCTAGTAGCCCACGACTAAGCGAGAGTGCCGCTGGAGAATGAATGTGTGCAAAGGTATCGACCATAGAGGCTTGACCAATAACAGCTATAATCAGCAAATAGATCGCATTGCGATATTTCAACGCAAGGAATGCACCTGCAATAAACAGTGGGTGTGCCATCAAGAATTCCTTATTACGCGGACGCACACCAAATGCATTCTCAAGGAAATTTCGGAAAACTAGTTCCGTGTTAGACACAGTACCCGCATTCCCGGTACGGCTCAAATAGTACACTCCTGCGGCTCCGATCACAGCCAGTGCGATGACCCATAATACAGTAATCGGCGTGCGCAGCAGCTTTGAAATTTCTTCGCGTATAGAAACGCCCCGGTAAAAGAAAATGTATATTGCCGCCAAAAAAATCGGCAAAATATGAAGCAAGCTTACGCCTCTAAATTGGTTCAGCACAAGGCTGTAAGCAATACTATTCAACAACGCAATAACAAACGGTACAGCAGCCAACGACAAGACTGCTGTCTGAACGTACAATACAAGTGTTTGAACGAGACGACGACCTATTGAAAGCTCAGGCTCCTGTTCGCGTTTGATTCTAATCGTACGCACAGCAATAACCATTGCAACCGTGGGTCCACTAATCGCTGCGAGCAGTGCCAAGCCCTGCTCCATCAAGCTGGAGTTCAGAACGTAAAGGCCTGCTGAGCCAACCAATCCCAATCCAAACGCTAACAAGGTCAACGCTGGGACAAAATACGACACCATAATGGAGAAGAAAGCCAGCGCACCCAGTACAACCACCAATTTCAGGTAACGTTGGTAGGATGAATCAACCACTTGAAATGGTTCAGCCTGTCCAAGCTCAAATCCCTTTTTCTCCATCCGTTGAACAGCATTGCCCGGGTTGTCCAAACTGTGGATCAAGTTGTCTACAGAATCCTTCACTTTGGCCTCAGCCACACTGCGGGTCGGAGCTGTATTAAGATACAACATGCGAATGTTGCGGTCCTTGGTCGCCAATGCAAAACGATCAGCCAACGTCTCCACATCAAGCATTGAATCTTTGTCGCTCAGTGAGTACAAGCGCACAACGTTATATTTTATAGCGTAAGCCAGCTTGTTGAAGCCTGCCTGCGGTTTTTTCAAGTTTTCAATAGCGGCCAGGCCAATATTGTATTTGTTCAGCAATTGAGCAAATGCCGCCAGGCTGTGTTCCTTCTCATTATCTGTAAACCCTTTGACAGAATCTCCTTCAAACAAAATGCGTTTTACGCCATTCTCCTGAAAAGAAGCCAACGCCTCTTCCGTCAATTCCTGATTGTAAGGAAGGCTGTCGCTCATCCGAGGAACGATAAAAAATCCTTTATTCCGAAGCTGTTTCATGGCAATCGGATCAGGCTGCATAGGCTTGAGATACGCATCCTCTGGAGAAGTTTCTACAACGAGCCCTTCATGGCCCTGATAAGTCCATGGTTTGACGTTAATGTCCAGACTGTTAAAAGTACGTTCAATTAACGGCTTCAATGCCGCAGCGCTTTCCTGATCAGTGAAAACAACGTACGTAAAATTCTCATTGGCGGGGGATACCCGTTTTTCCATATCAGCAATATTCTGAGTCGTATAGGTTACCACATGGCCTGCTTTACGGAAATCATCCAGCGTGCTTTCATACATTGCCATACTGTTCACACCGGCCTGCTTTAAGCGGTCAAGCTGCTCATTCAAGTAATCCTGCGGGTGAGCCTGATACGAAGCTGCCTCCGTCAAATCCCGATAATCGAATACGATCTCTACTTTTTTACTAGATGATTCTGTCTGCACACGATCGACAATTACAGGAATGGAAGCCAGCAAGCCAAGTGCAACCAGAATCCATAACCATTTTCGAGAAGCCGTATTCCAATACTGCCATTTCTGATACACCAAAGAACCTCCTTAATATTCGGGATTTTGCAAAATTCAATGCTGCCCACCTTGCCCTTACTCAAGTTGCTGGTAGGCCACTCATTGAATTTTGCAAAATCCTCCGTTACCGGAATAAGCCTATTTTCCCAAAGCCTCTTCCAGTTTATTCTGCAATACAGAAATGACCTCCACGGCGTACTGCCCTTTGCCGTGAGAGGTCACCGATTTCTTAGTTCGTATCCAATTACCTTAACCCTATTCTATTATAAATGGATTTGTCTCAAGCGTCTACGCGTGCCATAACAGCTTCCACCAGACGGCTGATTTTTTGCTCAGCATCCGCCAGAGAGGAACCTCTTACCGCAAAGTATACTTTAATCTTCGGCTCGGTACCAGAAGGACGCAAGCAGAACCACGAACCGTCTTGCAGTAAGAACTTAAGCACATTCTCTTGCGGTAGTCCGTCCAAACCCTGTGAGTAATCCAGCACTTTTTCCACCTTCACACCTGCAATTTCCAGAGGCGGGGTAGTGCGCCAATCCGTCATTTTGCCTTGAATCTGCGCCACTCCATCCTTGCCCTTGAGTGTGCGGGACTCCAACTTCTCCAGAAAGTAACCAAACTGCTCGTACAGTTCCTGTAAAACATCATACAGCGTCTTGCCTTGAGTGCTGTAATAAGCAGCAGCTTCAGCGATCAGCATAGCCGCCAAGACCGCATCCTTGTCACGGGCATAATTACCTGCCAAATAGCCGTAGCTCTCCTCATAGCCAAACAGGTAGGTATAATCGCCTGTTTGGTCAAACTGATTCATTTTCTCACCAATATACTTGAAACCTGTAAGCGTATTAAATACGGTTGCTCCAAAATACTCAGCAATCACTGCACCCATTTCACTCGTTACGATGGTTTTGATGACCGCTCCGTTACTTGGAAGCTTACCCGTTTCTTTTAGCTGGTTCAACAAATAGTAGGCCATGATCGCGCCAGACTGATTTCCGGACAATACTACATACTCGCCGTCACGGTTTTTCACAACCGCTCCCATGCGATCCGCATCCGGGTCTGTACCGATCAACAGGTCCGCCCCAATCTTTTCCCCCAGCGCAATCGCCAGCTTGAAGGCATCGCGTTCTTCTGGGTTTGGTGATTTGACAGTAGAAAATTCAGCATCCGGCTGTTCCTGTTCAGGCACAACATGCACCTGCTCAAAACCGATTTTCTCCAACACGCGGCGAATCGGTACGTTGCCTGAGCCATGGAGAGGTGTAAACACAACTTTGAAGTTTTTGCCCGGTCCGGCTGCAATCAGCTCACGATTAACACTCACACTGGCTACCGTATCCACAAACGCTTCATCTTCTTGCTCTCCAAGCCAAACCAGCAAGCCCTGATCCTCTGCTTCTTCACGTGTCAGACGGTGAATATCGGCAAAAGAAGGAACCTCATGGATGTAACCAATTACCTGCTCAGCCTGATCAGGAACAAGCTGGCCACCTTCATCGTTGTATACCTTGTATCCATTATATTCAGGAGGGTTATGGCTTGCTGTTACTACAATCCCACCGCTGGCTCCCAAATGACGTACGCTAAAAGAAAGCTGTGGCGTTGGACGCAAGGACGGGAACAGCTTGGCAACGATACCGTTGCCTGCCAGCACCAAAGCCGCATCCAAAGCAAACTCTGGCGAGAAATGACGCGAGTCATGAGCAATTACAACCGAAGGCTTCCCTTCTTTCCCCGCATGCTGCTCCAAAATATAACGAGCCAGGCCCTGAGTCGCACGTCCAATGACGTAACGATTCATCCGGTTGCTACCTGCCCCGATTACTCCGCGCAGACCACCTGTGCCGAATTCCAGCTCTTTGTAAAAGCGATCCTCCAACTCCTGCTCATTGCCTTCCAATGCGCGCAACTCCTGTTTGGTTTCTTCATCAATATAAGGATCATGCAGCCAGCTCTCAATGCTTTCCAATGCTTTTTTACTCAACTGCGTCATGCCAATTTCCCCTCTCCGTTTTTGGTTGGCCAATACAGGATTTCTATGTACACATGCACTCAGTTCAGACGTCGTGCTTATGTCAGCAGACCTTGCTTATTGGGGAGGATCGGACAATGCAAACATAATCTCGCCCTCAGCTACTACCGCATCGCCTACCTTAGCCGTAGCCTTCCCTTTACCGAATGCTCCTTTGGAACGGGTTATTTCCACTTCAAGCGTCAGCGTATCCCCAGGAACGACCTGTCCGCGAAAACGGAACCCATCCAGCCCTGCCAAGAAACCAATTTTGCCGCGATTGCTTTCCAGATGCAACAGTGCGAATGCCCCTACCTGAGCCAAGGCTTCGGTAATCAGCACACCGGGCATAACAGGATAACCCGGAAAATGTCCAATGAAATGAGGCTCACTCATCGTTACATTTTTAATGCCTACTGCTCTTTTCCCTTCCTCCAGCTCAATAATGCGGTCCACCAACAAAAACGGCGGCCGATGCGGGATAATCTCCTGAATTTGATTAACATCGATTTGCACTTTGTCCATTTACTTTAATAACTCCTCCCGCTTGCAGGCTCAGGCTCTCAACAAAATAGAACCGCTGCAAGCATAATATTACCCCGCCTGCGCTGCATAAAAGCAGTTCAAAGCGGTAACAATGTTAGATATCCTTCACCTACTGCAGAAGTGAAGGTTGAGATAAGGGGCTTTTTCCGCCGGTTATGCAACCAGAGGCGCGAAGAGGCCCTTTTGCCCGTGCTTGGTCTTACCCCGCAGTGTTTAAACTTCCCCATCATTATACAGTTATCAGATGTAAAAAGAAAATTACGCGGAAGTACCATATTGATTGCTCGTTTTAGGGGGAAGCGGAGCTTCAATTTGAGTCAAGGGGGATAGGCTGCGCGATTTATTTGATCTTCCGATCGCTGTTGCCCCTTAATTTTTTCATTATATAAAACCCGATAAGGTTAAAATTCAGGGGCAAAGGCGAACGCTGCCGCTTCTCCAGATTCAGATAAACCTCTCCGCCGAGTTACCTTGGGCTCAAAAATAAAGCCTCGCTTCAATAATACTCGCTTGGCGTGAAGAGCAGCTAAATAACCGAAGGCCTCTGCGATGGCCTTCATGAGTGCTCGATGACGTGCTGCATTAGGGCACGTTTTGCACAACAAAACCCTGTGCCAGCGGCGCAGGGTTTTGTTGTTTTTGTATACTACCCACACAAATTGCGGGTTGATTTACCTTAACAAGAGTGGGCTCGATGGCGGGTAGCCAGCGGAGCGAAGGATTTGAATCTGGAGAAGCGTCAGCGTTCGCCTTTGCAACGGGATTTTTTACATCTGGATAACTCTTATACAATAAGAAAATCCCGTTGCAACAGCGATCGTAAGATCAAATCATTCGCGGAGCGGTCTTTTCCCACCGCCCACTCTTTTAAAGTAAACTTAAGGCGCAAATACAAGATCAATGACATGCTGCCAGGTTTTCCATTCAAATACGCCTGTCAGCCCTTGCTTGCCTACGATCACATATCCTGCAATCAAACCACCCAGCAGCGAAAATAGGAACAGCAACGGGATTACGAAATAACGGGCAGTACGCCAGCGAGACTTCGCCTTTTTAGGCACCGGACGGGAATCGGATTGTTCTTCTTTCATTACCAAATCCCTATGCCCTCAAATTGTTAGCAAGGTTCAACATTGTATCGCTAGAAGTCAGCGCCCGTGCCGCCAATTGATACATTCGCTGAACTTGCATCATGTCCGTCATTTCACCCGCTAAATCCACATTAGACTGTTCCAAATAGCCGGAACGTACAGATACGTCCGCTGGAACAGCGCCCGCTACACCTGCTGCACCAAATACATTCGCTTCTGTCACACCATATGCTAACACGAACAGATTATCGTCCCGCTGTTCCAATCCTTCTGGACGTTGCACATCCATCAGCTTGATCCGCTGACCAACTATTGGATTTCCCGTTCCGTCTGGGCGAATGAGCAATTCACCGTCCGGGTTAATCGCTACCTTGGAGCCAGACGGAGCAGTTACAGGAACATCATTGTTATCCAGCACTTGATAGCCTTCAGCAGTTGTCAGCAACATCGTTTTGCCGTCATTCGGATCTGGAACAAAATGAAAGCTGCCATCACGCGTCCAAGCCTTCTGTCCATTTCCCTGAACTTCGAACATGGCATTGCCCTGGATCGCCAGATCGGTAGGAAGCCCCGTCTCTTTAAGCGGTCCCTGCTCCATATTTTTCATAGCCGAGGCTATTTTTACACCGTAGCCCAAATTATAGCCAAGCGGCATAGCCCGTCCATTTTGGAGATACGTCGAAGGCTGCTGCTGCACATTGGCCAGCACATCTTCAAAAGAACCCTGTTTACTCTTATAACCAACCGTATTGACATTGGCGATATTATCGGCAATCAAATCCAAACGCTGCTGCACACTGGCCATAGATACCATTGCGCCGATCATGGAGTTGTTCATCACTTACCCCCTGTTATACACGGCCTACTTCATTAACGGCCTTGTCCAAGCTTTTATCATAAAATTGAATGACCTTCTGATTCGCTTCATACGCTCTTAACGCAGCCATCATATCCACCATCGACTGGGAAGCGTCCACATTGGATACTTCCAGATAGCCTTGACGAACAGATACCACATCATTCGCAGTCATCGTTCTGGCCGTAGCACCGTCCGTATCATTCAGACGAAAATTCCCGTTACCTTCACGAACGAGCTGGTATGGACGGTCAATGACACTAATTCCAAGCGTCGTTCCCAACGTCTGATTAGAGGATTTGTCCACCAATTCGCCCCGCTCATTTACTTTAAGCGCTGAAACAGCCCCCGTCAATTGAATCGGCTTGCCATTCGTATCCAGCACTGCTGAACCAGTCGAAGAGAGCAACGCCCCAGTTCCATTTACCTGAAAATGCCCGTCTCGCGTATAGCGTACATTACCGTTGCTGTCCCGAACCGTAAAAAACGCTTCCGGACGATAGGTGACTTCACCGTTAGCATTGATAAATTTCCCCGCTCGATCAAAAGCCATAGGTCGACCGGTTGCCGGGTCGTTCACGTTAATATTGGACTGTATTGCGAAATCCGTGGCTTGTCCGCTATCCTTCAATGCCCCCTGAATGTAAGGGGAGAGGCTTTCCTCAGCAAAAACGCCAGTATTAAGCTTACCGACCTTACGATCCGGGTTATCCGGATTGCCTCCCGTCATCGAAATAAGCATTTCCGGAAAAGAACGCTGAACACTGTTTTCCTGCTTGTATCCAGTCGTGTTCATATTAGCAATATTTTGCGTAACGGTGTCATGGCGTCGTTGTTGTGTTGTCATTCCGGCAGCCGCAGTATATAAGCCTCTTAACATGTATCGTGCACCCCAATCCTGTACTCTCCTGATCAAATATCTACTCGTACGGAGGTATGAAAGCCAACATCCAGGTAGCCTGCCTGACCGCACACGAGTCTCATATAATCACTATCGGCAGATTAGAACTTTTTCTTAACGACATGATCCAAATTATCCAGCATAATTCCTGTGCCCTTGACGACACAATGCATCGGATCTTCAGCAACCAGCACCGGAACACGCAGTTCTTCCGCAAGCAGCTCATCCAATCCGCTCAGCAACGCGCCGCCGCCAGTCAAAATAACACCACGGTCAATAATGTCGGCTGACAGCTCCGGCGGGGTCTGCTCCAATACAAATTTTGCCGCAGCAACAATCGCTGATACAGGATCTCTAAGCGCATCCTGTACTTCAGCCGCAGAAATACTTAACGTTTTAGGCAACCCGGATACCATATCACGTCCCCGAATGTCCATCTCGGCTTGTCGTCCGCTCGGATGCACAGTACCGATGGCGATTTTAATATCTTCCGCCGTACGCTCCCCGATCAAAAGCTTGTACTTTGTCTTCACATATTTCATAATGGCGGAATCGAACTTGTCTCCTGCCATTTTAATGGAAGAAGCCGTTACTACATCCCCCATCGAGAGGACAGCAACGTCTGTTGTTCCACCACCAATATCCACAACCATGTTGCCACTAGGCTCAAAAATATCCATTCCTGCCCCGATGGCAGCTGCTTTCGGCTCTTCCTCCAAAAATACTTCTTTGGCCCCGCTACGCTCCGCCGCTTCACGAATCGCTTTTTGTTCCACTGAGGTAATGTTTGTCGGTGCACAGATCAGAATACGAGGGTGGCTGTACCAGCTTTTCCCCCCCACACGATTGATAAAATATTTTAGCATGGCTTCGGTCACTTCAAAATCGGCGATGACACCGTCGCGCAGTGGACGGATGGCTATGATATTACCGGGAGTACGTCCAACCATACGGCGTGCTTCCTCTCCGACAGCCAGAACTCTTTTTGTATCGCTTTCTATTGCAACAACGGAAGGTTCGTCAAGAACAACCCCCTTCCCTTTGACGTGGATAAGCACGTTGGCCGTACCGAGGTCGATACCGATATCATTACTGAACATATTAAAAAGGCCCCCAAAGTGATATTTTAAAAAGCTAAGATTCGACAAGAAGCGGCAAATATATGTATAAACCTACGGTTACATGTCATTTTTCGATCTTGTACCATCTTTTAACATATCATACTTCAGGGGGTTGATTCAATGGCTTTGCCAGCCAATTCACTATATATTTTTAAGACTTGCCTGAAACGAGGATCTCCCTTCTTTTTCCGCTCGTTTTTTTGTACTTGATTTTCGTCGCTTCCCCTCCCCGCAGATGACGGATGGATTTATGGTATTCGAGAATGTGCTTCACCTGATCTGCAAGGTCCGGGTTGATTTCAGGCAGCCGTTCGGTCAGATCTTTATGCACCGTGCTCTTGGAGACACCAAATTCCTTGGCAATCGTACGGACCGTATTCCTTGTTTCCACGATACAGCGACCGATTTTGATGGTCCGTTCCTTGATGTAATCGTGCACGCTCCCGCCTCCCTACTGTGGATTGTTTGGTACATTATATGAGGAGCGTGCCTATATATTCGCGGTTTGGCGGGAAGACATGCTTCGGAAGGCCTATTTATTTGACAAAAGCAACTTATGGTTTACCCCATGAACTACAAAAGCACAAGAAAAAGCGAGGGATGATGATCCCCCGCTTTGCATGAAAAGCTATTGCCGAATTTATTTTTTAGGAAGCAGACCGGTTGGATTCACTGGCTTGTCATCCTGATACACTTCAAAATGCAGATGTGTTTTCAAATCCTTTTCAAGTTCATTACGACCCGCCGAAGCGATGACATCGTTCTGTTTTACTTGATCGCCTTCTTTTACTTTCAGATCGTTCAAGCTTTGGTAGACGGTTCTGAGATTGTTATCATGTGTAATTTCCACAACATTGCCTACCAGCGGGTGCTGTTCCACACGAGTCACCTTACCACTGAGGGCGGCTCTCACTTCGAATGTTTGATCATCGGAGCGAGAAAGATCAATGCCAGTGTTGGCGGTAAAGGTTTTATCGTACTCTACCATCGCAGCCGCCTGTTCGTCAGCTGTCGCGTTTTCGTCAAAAAATGGCTTTACGACCTGTACTGCGGCAGCATCCGCCACCGGCCATGCGAGATTTTCCGACTGGGCAACGACTTCCATACTTTCAGGCTGTTGTCCGGTGACATCGGTATTGACCGTTGATGTATTCTGTACCGATGAATTAGCTGGGTCAGGTTTGAAAGACTTCTGGCTGGCATCCTGATAGACCCACACTAAGGTTAGTATAATGGCTGCTGCGGCAATGTAGGCTGCCGGGTATGCCCACCTTTTGGACAACAGCTTTTTCCACGAAGACGGCCGTGAAGCCCTTCCACCCTGAAAGGTTTTGGGTGTTTCTTCATGATTTTGGTTCTGGTTTTTATTTTGTTCACTCATTTGCTCATCACCTCAGTAACCAGTGTTACCGGGTGCAACTCTTTTATACTTCAAAGTTTTGAAAAATTTACTAACTTAGAATACGAGAGGCTGGGGCAAAAGAAACGCCTGTGTAATAGTGAAGGAGAATTTGAGTGGCGGTATGTCCTTCCCTAGCCATTCCGTTAGCTCCCCACTGGCTCATACCGACACCATGTCCGTAGCCGTAGGTTGTAATGGCGATCCGATCTCCTTCGGCCTTCCACGTAAATTCAGCAGAACGCAAGCCCAACTTGTTTCGGATTTCCGGTCCTGTAAAAACGGTGCCTCCTACCTCGATCTGCTTGATCCGATGCCCCTTTGTCTTGGAAAGCACCCGAATTTCCGGCATACTCCCTCCTCCAGTAGAAGCGGCTATCGCCGTACGGCTCAATCCTAATCTATCAAGAACATTCTGGAGGCTCAGCGTGACGGTTTCTGCATAACGGGGTGCCAGCTGCTTGTCCCATGGACTTGACACACTCCGTAAATAAGGAACTGCCTTGGCCCATACATCCTCTGAATTTTCAGTATAACCGTTACTGGTAGAAAAAAAGGAAGCGGTAATCGGTTTACCCTCATATACCATGATCGTATCCTTGGTATCACGTACAGCCTGCCGAATTTTGGCCAGTTCTGCTGACTTGCCAGAAGTCCCCCACTCTCGATCAAGTTTGGCTTTGGAAATGTAGGCTTGGTGCTTAACTGTATCAGTCACATCCGCCCCTGCCGGAGCGCCGCTGGTGTCATCAGCCAGCAAACGCCGGGCAATGAAGGTGCGCGCGGCAATGGCCTGCGCCTTCAATGCCTCGCCCTCGAAGCTGGGAGGCATTTCGGCGGCTACTACGCCGACAATGTATTGCTCCATCGGCAGCGTCTCCGTGCGACCGGCGGATGTAACGTACACGCGCACGTCCGGCTCTGCCGCCGCTGGTACACTGCGCGCTGGCGCAGCGGGCACCGCAGGTATGGGCGGGACGCCCGGCAGGCGTGTAACAGGCGCCTCGCCCTTAGCAACCGCAGGCGTGGCCGTGCGGTTGCCAGGCGGCAGCGGCTGCGCCGTGTGGCGAGGCCATGCCAGCAGTGCGGGCACGACCATCGCTAGCGCCAGCAGGCCCGCCATAGCCGCAGCGGGCAGCCAGGGGCGGCGGCTACCCCAACGTGGGGCACGCCCAGCGGCAGGCCGCAGATACGGCACTGGCGCTGGCGGCAGGCTACTGCTGGCGTCGCGGATCGTGGCTGCCCCGGGAGCGAGCGACGACGCCGGGATAGGGCGCTGCACGGGAGTGACCCTCACCGCCGCCGCACGCCCGGCGGTGAGGGTCACTCTGTCAGGAGCTGACACGCCCGGCGGAACGGTCTGCTGTTGCACAGGACGCCCTGCCTGTGCAACAGCTATAGAGCCGTGGCTGTCTCCCGCAGGTGCGGCCCGGCGATGTTCCTTGGGATGATGAATAGGTATACGAATGCGAACCTGTGAATCTTTCATAAGCTGAAACCTCCATCAAAGGGCTAGAGTCATGCTGGAAGCAGTGATATGCTCCACCAGATATTTTCAATCATATGAGGTCGTCCACTTTGATAGAACCCTTTTAAGAGAACTGAAAGAATGAAAAAGACAGGCTGAAAACATAAAAAAACCAAGCCCCTCATGGACTTGGTTCCTCACTTGTTCGTCAATATTATAACATGCAGCCGCCGCATGAGACTATATACGCTAAAGCTTAGGCCAGGGAAGGCTGAATGTTGAACAGATTCCCAGATGCCGCTTCTGGTATAACGCGCTCTGCGCTGGAAGCATCCCGCTTGACTTCTTCAACCGTTATTCTGTAAATGTCCGCGCCTAATCCGCTTAGCTTCTCCGCCAAATGAACATAACCACGGTCGATATGATGTACGCCGGAAACCTCCGTTGTACCTTCCGCAATCAGTCCGGTCAGAATCAAGGCAGCACCTGCACGCAGATCTGTCGAGGTCACTTTTGCACCTGTCAATTTAGCATTGCCGGTTACAATCGCGGAACGGCCTTCAACCTTAATCTCCGCATTCATCAGATGAAACTCATCCACATGCATAAAACGATTTTCAAATACAGTTTCCGTGATAATGCTGGTGCCCTCAGCGGCAAGTTGAAGTGCCATCATCTGAGACTGCATATCCGTAGGGAAACCAGGATAAGGCAATGTTTTAACATCAACGGCCTTTAACGGTTTATCCGAAATCACACGAATTCCATTTTCATCCGGTTGAATGGTTACACCCATTTCTTCCATTTTGGAGATAACTGGTCCCAAATGGTCTGATATCGCGCCTTCTACATATACGTTCCCGCCTGTGATCGCAGCAGCAACCATGTAAGTACCTGCTTCTACCCGGTCGGGAATGACCGTATGCTTCACACCGTGCAGCTTTTCAACGCCTTCAATGCGAATAACACCTGTACCAGCACCGCGCACCTTGGCACCCATACCGTTCAGGAAATTCGCAAGATCGACGATCTCAGGTTCCTTGGCGGCATTTTCAATGGTGGTAATACCCTCCGCAAGAGTAGCGGCCATCATAATATTTTCGGTCGCACCTACGCTGGCTACATCCAAATAAACTTTGGCTCCACGCAGACGCCCGTTACTTTTAGCTTCAATAAACCCTTGGCCCAGACTAATCTCGGCACCCAATGCTTCAAAACCCTTCAAATGCTGATCAATCGGTCGCGTACCAATTGCACACCCGCCTGGAAGCGAAATTCTTGTGTGTCCCAAACGTGTAAGCAACGGCCCCATAACCAAAAACGATGCGCGCATTTTCCTAACCCACTCGTAAGGGGCTTCACAGGAAATTATCTTCCGCGCGTCAACACGAATGACCTCGTCTTGGTATGTAACGCCTGCTCCTAAGGACTCCAGCACTTTGTTAATGGTCATCACATCGTCTAGAGGAGGTGCATCAATGATAACACTTTCCCCTTCTTCTCCTAAAAGAGATGCGGCGATGATCGGCAGAACTGAGTTTTTGGCTCCGCTGACTTTGACACTCCCGGTCAATCTGTTGCCACCGCGGACGATAAATTTGCTCATCTATGGTTCCCTCCGCGCGTCATTTCCCTTTTCCATCATGGAAAAAAAGAACATATTCCGCTATTTTCATGCCCTGCTTTTTCATTACATAAAAAAAACAAGATTTTACTAATACCCTAACTGCCATCATAACACTGATCAAATCAAGTATACAAGCGTTTTTTACACATGACGAATATTGTGTTTCCAGCCTGTTTGGCCAGCTATACACGTATAGTTCTTTTGTTTACCATTGTTGACAATATGGTACGATGTTATTCGACAATTTCCCGCAGATACAGGACCATAAAGTCATATAACCCGCCTGCTTCATATTAAAACACATTCTAAAGCATCTGGCTCCATGAGATATAGCTTAACAGAAACCCGGACACCAGCTGCCCTAAAATAATGGCAAGAAACAAGTGCAGTAATCTGCCCTGTGGTCCCTTAGGATGCCTAATGAACAAATCCAGCTTTAAGCTCTGTAAAGCCCACCAAGCTAGCGCTATACAAATGAGCGACACGATCATGGAGACCAACGCGGTCATACTCGCCGATTGACTTAACTGTTCAGCCAATTGCTGCTTCCCGTTCATCCGTAATCCCTCCCATCTGCGTCACAGACTTCTTTATAATACTCGGCGAACGCCTAATATGCCAGTGCTATTTCTATTTTCAGGACAATTATTTCGACAAAATACGAACATTTCCTTCTGTTTCGTGAATTTAAAAGGTACTATGTACCTAGCTATTAAGTGAGTATTTTGCATAATCCCAAAAGCGATTGCAAATTAGCAATATATACATCGAAACGGTTTAGTTCGTCTATATATTGTACTTTCGAGCATTGGGAATCGAATGATGCAAAATGTTGAAGCAAGAAATGGGACTGTATTTGGTGAAATCCATCTAAAAAAAGAGCTCGATCACAGTGATCGAAGGAAGGAAAAGTCTACCTCCTCTTCTTCTGCCGGAACATCATTTGGCAGAAATTATGAGGCGGTCTCCCTGTCATTCCATCCGTATACCATGCCGAACCCTTTTACATTCCAGTTAAAAACCCAATGTTAATTCTTATTGGTTCTGATGCTCGTTGCATTCAGACGATTAAGCGCCCGTTGAAGAGCTACCTCCGCCCGATGATGGTCTACTTTCTCCTGTTTGCTCTGGAGCCGCAGCTCTGCCCGCTCCCTTGCCGCACGGGCACGCTCCACATCAATATCTTCGGAACGCTCCGCACTTTCAGCCAAAATGACCACTTTATCCTTGCGGACTTCGACAAAGCCCCCATTGACCGCAATCACTTCTGTCTGACCGCCAGTTTTAATACGTACTGGCGCAATCTTCAAGGGAGTGACCAAGGGAAGGTGTCCAGGTAAAATCCCGAGATCACCTTCCGAGCCGCGAACACTGATGCTGTTTACCTGTTCTGCAAAAACCAGGCGCTCCGGCGTCACAATCTCCAACAAATACGTGCTCACTTGAATCCCTCCTGAAAGCTGCCCGCAGACAGCTCACTTCGTAAGGCTCGGCTATTCTTCGCCTGTATGCTTACAGCGTTTTGGCTTTTTCTACCGCTTCTTCGATGGCCCCTACAAAAAGGAAGGCCGCTTCTGGAAGATGATCATACTTGCCTTCCAGAATTTCTTTGAAGCTTCGTACAGTTTCTTTAACCGGTACATATTTACCCGGGAAGCCGTTGAACGCTTCGGCAACATGGAAAGGTTGGGACAGGAAACGCTGGATTTTGCGCGCACGGGCTACCAGCATTTTGTCTTCTTCACTCAGCTCGTCCATACCCAGAATGGCAATAATATCCTGAAGCTCGTTATAGCGGGCCAAAATTTGTTTTACACCTTGTGCTACATTGTAGTGCTCTTCACCTACAACTTCTGGAGCCAAAATCCGGGAGCTTGATGCTAGTGGGTCAACCGCCGGGTAAATACCCATTTCGGAAATTTTACGCTCCAGGTTTGTCGTTGCATCCAAGTGGGCAAACGTTGTAGCAGGAGCCGGGTCAGTGTAATCATCCGCAGGCACATAGATGGCCTGAATGGAAGTAACAGAACCCTTTTTGGTAGAAGTAATCCGTTCTTGCAATTGACCCATCTCAGTTGCCAGTGTAGGCTGGTAACCTACTGCCGAAGGCATACGTCCCAACAGGGCGGAAACCTCGGAACCCGCTTGGGTAAAGCGGAAGATGTTATCGATAAAGAGCAACACGTCACGGCCTTCCTGATCACGGAAATACTCCGCCATCGTCAGACCGGTAAGGGCAACACGCAAACGCGCGCCTGGAGGCTCGTTCATTTGTCCGAACACCATCGCTGTTTTATTGATAACGCCGGAATCTCTCATTTCATGGTACAAGTCATTTCCCTCACGCGTACGTTCACCAACACCTGCGAATACGGAAATACCACCATGTTCCTGAGCGATATTGTTAATCAATTCCTGGATAGTTACAGTCTTACCTACACCGGCACCACCAAACAATCCGACTTTACCGCCTTTGGCGTAAGGAGCCAACAGGTCGATAACTTTAATGCCGGTTTCGAGCATCTCTGCTTGAGTTGTCAATTCATCGAAGGCAGGAGCCTGACGGTGAATCGGATTTCTAGATGCTTCACTCAAATCAGTACCATTATCAATTGGCGTTCCAAGTACGTTAAATACGCGTCCCAGAGTTGCTTCACCGACAGGTACCGAAATAGGTGCTCCCTGATCGATTGCTTCAACTCCACGAACCAGACCATCTGTGGAAGACATGGCAATACAACGCACACGGTTGTCACCAAGGTGTTTCGATGCTTCGAGCGTCAGGTCAACTTTGACTCCGTTCTCCAGCACAGTCCCAATATGAATGGCATTCAGGATTTCCGGAAGCTGTCCGCGTTCAAACTCAACGTCGACAACCGGACCCATGATGCTCACTACGCGTCCTTTGTTCATCTTTTGGTTTCCCTCCTACAAGCTTGCACAGCCGCAAATCCGAGCTACACGATTTGTTTTGCGCCCGCAAATTATCATATTAGTATAGGACCAGCTATACAGCAGTCCGCAAAAAAAGCCCATTAAGACTGGGCGCTTGCCCCTGCCACAATTTCCGTAATTTCCTGGGTAATAGCCGCTTGACGAGCACGGTTATAGGTCAGAGACAGCTCACCAATCAGCTTAGTAGCATTTTTAGTGGCAGATCCCATTGCTGTCATTTTTGCTCCCAACTCACTCGCCTTACCGTTCAGTAAAGCACCATAGATGAGTGTTTCCGCATACCGCGGCAACAGCACTTCCAGCACTCCTTCCGGTGACGGCTCATACTCATAGTTAATCGAGGATGATGCAGCAGCGGAATCCGGTGTCGCCATTGGCAACAGACGGTCAACGGTCGGAATCTGAGTCAATGCATTAACAAAGCGGTTATAGCATAGATACAGCTCATCAAATTCCTTGAGCTCAAAGCCCTGCACAGCTTTGTTGGCAATCGTCTTGATATCTGCAAAAGCAGGTGTATCTGACAGATCTGTTACCGACTCGGCAATAGGAAATTCGCGGCGTCTGAAATAGTCCCGTCCTTTTCGTCCAATAATGAAAATTGTAAATTCATCCTGTGAACGGTGACGTTCCGCAATTGTCTGTGTAACCTGCCGCAAAATGTTGGCATTATAACCACCAGCCAGACCACGATCAGATGTAATGATGAGATATGCCGTCTTTTTGACCGGACGCGATTCCAGCATCGGGTGCTTAACGTTGTTTGACCCCGCAGCAATACTGGTCACAACTTCCCTAAGCTTTTCCGAATAAGGACGAGCCGCCTCAGCCTTCTCCTGAGCTTTTCTAAGCTTGGATGCAGCTACCATCTCCATTGCTTTCGTAATCTGCTTCGTACTCTGCACA